>JAFGFZ010000449.1 GCA_016930815.1 Pirellulales bacterium
GGAGGGCGAAGCTCCTGCTGAGCCGGAACTCTAGTACCGGCATGCGGCTCGGCAGGAGCCTCGCCCTCCCGAAAACCGCAAATTCCACCGTATCGAATTCCCGGACACCCTCAACTATTTGGCACGCGTCTCTTTGGCGCGGATCTCCTCTTTGATCCGCTGGATATGGCCGCGGCCAAGGCCCTTCACTTCGCAGCCCAGCTTGAAGTAGCGCCGGATCTGATCGTCCTCGAGAATGCCAAAACAATCGATGATCGCCAGAGGTCCACCCGCCCAGGCGACGACCTGGTCGGGATCGAGGGCACGGTACGGTTCGTGTGGCACGGCCAGGATCATCGCTTCGGCGCCGTCCAATGCGGTGGCCAGATCCTTTTGCACGCGGATCGACGTGAGCTGGTCTTGGTTCCTGAAAAACCGCGACCAGGAATGGCCGGGGGCCGGATAGGAATCTTGATTTTCCAGTTCGTACCAGTGATCCACATACGGATCATGGACCCGCATCTCAGCGCCCATTTCCGTCAGTTTACGGACGACCATTTCCGAGCCGCTGTACCGGGTATCCCCGACATCCTGCCGGTAGCTGGCGCCGCAGATAAGGACATCGGCGCCGGCGATGTATCGGCCCATATTGCGCAGGGCATCGCGTGTTAATGTTGCCACATGGAGGCCCCTGGTATCGTTGATGTCGATGGCGGCCGTACTCATTTTAAAAACCTGGTCACCATCCTCGAAGCCGAGGATATGCTTATAGGCCCAATAGCCGAGTCCGCCGTCCTTGGGTAGGCAATATCCACCAATGCCTGGTCCAGGAAAGATAATATTTTGATGTGTTGGTCGCATGCCGATTGCCTTGATGACCTTGATCAGATCCACACCATTGCGTTCGGAAAAGAAGCTCCACTCGTTCAAAAATGCCAGCAGGGTCGCGCGGAATGAGTTCTCCACGATTTTGGTGGTTTCCGATTCGATGGGTCGATCCATGATCGTCAGGGGATAGTCTTTTGTGTTCAAGACTTCCCGGAGGAACTTCTCCACGCGTTTTCGCGCGGTGGCATCGCATCCGCTACAGACCCTCCAGAAATCGCGAATGCTCGCGACATATTCTCGACCAGGCATCACCCGCTCGAAGCTATGGGCAAGGATTGGAATATCGGCAAGGCCTCGGGCGGCGAAGGCCTTCTTTAGGATTGGCCATGCCACGAATTCCGTCGTCCCCGGAGCGACGGTTGTCTCGATGAGAACCAGGCAAGAGGGTGGGATCCGTTCCCCGATGGTTCGGAGAGTGGCTTCCAGCGCCGACATCTCCGTTTCGCCAGTCCGCATATTGCCTAGTTCGCGCTTCGTGTAATCGCATTGCACGTCAATCACAACAACATCGGCCATTTTGAGGCAGTCGCTATGGAATGTGGCCGTGAGCGTCTTCTTCTCTCGAACGCATCGGGCAATCATCGGGTCGACTTCAGGATCCTCTGCTTTGACTGGCGACTCGCCCCGATTCAAGAGCGGGATCTTCCAGTAGCTCCTGGGGCTTGGCCGCTGGCAGCCAATCACGAACTTTGTGCTTTTGCCTTTCTTATCCGTTGTGTCGGCAATGATCGCCGCCATGACCGCGCCAACGAATCCGACACCCATCACGACAACGATTTCTTTCCCCGCGTCACGCGCTTCCGATACAAGCTTTTCCAAGCGAGCGAACTCTTGGCCGGCGTCCCTCGGGCTTGGAATTGGAAACTTTTCACCTGCGGGACTTACCGAGTATTCAGTCATGATAGGAGCCTTTCGTATTGATCCATGAGAAACGAGCATCTTATCGGACCCAACCGGGTCCAGAAATCCCTGGTCGGCACCACCGTCGGGTCGTTCGGAGCCCTCGTAGGGCACCTTCCAAGTGTGTACAATAACGGGTCATCCCCCTGTTGGGAACCATTGCACCAATCCTTCCAGCGATATCCATCGAGATTCCTATGCCAACGGACGCCCAGGCCGAGCGGAGTTTGCAGCTTGCACTGGCAGCTGCGCGGACGGCTTATGACAACCACGGCCACGAGATCATCGTCCTGGATATGCGCGGTGAGTCGCCTCTATTCGATTATTTCGTTATCGCGACTGGCACAAGCCGCCGGCAGCTCCATGCCATGAGCGAGGAGATCGACCGCTTGCTCGAAGACGATCTTGGTGATACTCGGATGGGTATCGAGGGCTATAGCGAGTCCCATTGGATCCTGCTCGATTATGGAACCGTCGTCATCCACCTGTTTGATGAACCGACCCGATCGTATTACTCCTTGGAAAGCCTCTGGTCCAATGCGACTCGAATTACCCTGCCATGGGCCGAGCAGGAGACGAACCACGCAGATGCGAAGGAGGGAAATGCATATCGCATTGCGCCTAGGGAACCATGAATATACTCCATCTTCTTCGCCAGCGATTCGCCGCGGCACTGGACGGGCTCATTGACCAACCGCAATCCTATTTAGACCTCGTACTGCCAAGCCAAGATCCCCGGTTCGGCGACTACCAGGCAAACTGCGCGATGCCGATGGCCAAGGAGCTGAAAAAATCCCCGCGCGAAATTGCGGCGGCGATCGTCCATCGGCTGGATGTGGCCGATCTGTGCGATCCACCGCAACCTGAAATTGCCGGTCCTGGCTTTATCAATCTCCGATTGAAAGATGGCTGGCTATCCAACCAGCTCATGAAGATGAGTCATGACCGGGATCGGCTCGGCATCGCGTCCGCCGATTCCCCGAAGACCTATGTCATCGACTACTCGTCGCCGAATGTGGCCAAGCCGATGCACGTTGGGCATATCCGGTCGACTGTCATCGGGGATGCCCTGTACCGTATCCTTCGCTTCCTCGGCCACCGGACGATCAGTGACAATCATCTGGGGGATTGGGGAACCCAGTTTGGCACGATCATCTTCGGATACAAGCACTTCCTTGACGTGGAGGCGTATCGCGAAGCGCCCGTGGAGGAACTCTGCCGGCTCTACAAGCTGGTCCATCAGCTCGTTGAGTACCACGACGCAAAAAAGACCGGGCTGCCGGAATTGGAAGCCCGGATTGCCGAACAGCGGCGGGAGATGGAACCGTTGGCATCGGCGTTGGATGGATTGGAGAAGCCCGAGCGGAAAAAGACCCAGAAAAAAATGCGGCAGGCCGAGGCCCGGTTGGCGGAGTTGGAGGAAGACCTCGCCGCAATCCAAGATCGGATCGCGGGCGTGGAGAACCATCCAACATTGCGGGCACTCGCCGAGTCGTACCCGGACATCGGCCAGCAGGTTCTTGATGAGACGGCCGCCTTGCATGCAGGTGACAAGTTCAATACATCTTTATGGAACGAGTTCCTGCCGCCCTGCTTGGAAGCCATTGATGGAATCTATCAGCGGCTTGGCGTTTCGTTCAACCACACGTTGGGCGAGAGCTTTTACCACGATCGGCTCGCTAGTGTTGTCGAGGACTTGAAGGCCAGAGGATTGGCGACTGAAAGCGAGGGGGCAACGTGCGTTTTCCTCGATGGCATGGATGCCCCCATGATTGTCCAGAAAAAGGATGGCGCATTCCTCTATGCAACGACTGATCTGGCAACCATCGCGTACCGGGTTGAGACATTTCAGCCCGATGTCATCCTGTATGTGGTCGACCATCGGCAGTCACTCCATTTTGAACAACTCTTCGCCGCGGCACGGAAATGGGGGCATGAATCGATCGGGCTAGTTCACGTGCGGTTTGGTACCGTCTTGGGAGAAGATGGCAAACCCTACAAAACACGGTCGGGTGATGCGGTCGAGCTCGAGGGACTCCTGGACCGGGCAACGGAACGGGCCTATCAAATCGTCTGCGAAAACGATGCCACTCGCCAGATACCCATCCTATCCGAATCAGAACGCCGCCGGATCGCCGAACAGATCGGAATCGGCGCGATCAAGTATGCGGACCTGAGCCATAATCGCGAGAGCGATTACATTTTCAGCTACGATAAGATGCTGGCGATGAATGGCAATACCGCGGCCTACATGCAATATTGTTATGCCCGCGTGAATGGGATTTTTTCTAAAGGGGATGTGGATATCGATGCATCGCGGAGCCGCGGTGATGCGATCCAGATCGGGCATCCGGCCGAACGGGCGTTGGGCTTGGAGTTGGTTCGATTTGCCGAAACACTGGATCGAGTTGTTGCCGATTACCGGCCGAACCACCTGACGGCCTATCTCTTTTCGCTGGCTGGCCGGTTTGCGGAATTCTACGAGGCATGCCCGGTCCACAACGCGCCCGACGACGCAACCCGCCACAACCGGCTCCTCCTCTGCGACCTGGTTGCTCGAACCATCCAACTCGGTTTGGGGTTCCTTGGAATCGATGTCGTCGAGCGGATGTGAATGGCTAAGCTTGGCAATGGGCATTTGAACCGGTTTCAAAACTCGAATTCGGCGATTGAATATGATGGAATTACCGGGGAATATATCATCACCGTGTACTCCATCAGGATTTTGAAACCGGTGCTAGTCAAATCGGACGCTGACGATATTGGTGGTACTTTCGACTTCCGCCACCCCAGTGCGGATCTCCTGCTCTTCCAATTCCTTGAGTTGCTTTTGGAGACGATCCATCTCTTCTTGCCGTTTTTGATATGTTGCCGAGAAACGGTAATGCAGTCGCTGGCTGCAGAATATTGCGTAATCCGGCCCCGTCAGTTTGCCACCCATCGCTTCGATCTGAGAATAGATGACATCGTTCAGGGCCTCGATCTCCGTCTCGAGATTCCGCATGGTTCGTTTAAGTTCCACGTATTTGGTCAGTAAAGCCTCGTTTTTCTCCGTAATTTCATTCATCAGTATTCTACCTCGGTACTTTGCAAGTAGCAGTGATCCACGGCTTTAATCCGTTCGGCGATGGGTGGATGGCTGTGGAACAGGAAGACCTCGAGCGGATGGGGATTCGGATCGGCTTTATTTTGCCGGGCCAGTTTCTGGAACGCGCCACGGTAGGCCTCCGCGTCGCCGGTGCGTTCCATGGCATAGCGGTCGCTCTGCCGTTCAAAAAAACGGCTGATCGCGTTTTGGAGGGGTTCAAGGACCATGGTGAAGACAGTCAGCGCCAACATGACCAGTGGGAGAGCGGTGGTCGGTATCTGAACGTAATCGTTCGTGCCGGTCGCCGCGACGAGTAGCCGATCGCATAACCAGAAGCCGACGAAGCTGACCAAGGCGCCGATCAGAAGCAATTTGACGATATGCCGATGGACATGGTGGCCGATTTCATGGGCCAGGATCACATCAAGCTCTTCCGGTGAAAATTTGTCGAGCAGCGTATCGCCGAGCAGGACACGGCGCGTGCGGCCGAGGCCAGCGAGCATCGCGTTGGCCTTCGAGGTTTCGTCACTCAGGCCGAGCCGATAAACGCCCTCGATTGCCAGACCCGTGCCGTCCGCCAATTGCGCAAAACGGTTCCGCAACGCGTCGTCGTCCTCAAGACGCGTCACTTTGTAGAAGAGGGGCATGATCAAGACCGGTGCGAGCTGGCTGAGGAGCATGCCGACACCGAAAAAGGCAACCGCCGCGATGATCCACCACCAGCTCCCCATATGCCAGATAATCCAAAAGAGTGCGATATAAAGGACCACAGCCAGTGCCAGGCCCAGGGTATGCCGGAGGGCGTATTTCCGGATCCAGCGGCCAACCGACTGATTGCTCAATCCGAAACGATGCTCAATCACATGTCCGGAAAAGAAAGTCAACGGCAGCGAAACGGCCATATGCAAAAGATAGATGACCACAATGAGCAGGGCCAGCCGGCCATACGAGTTGGGGCCGGCAAGCCATTCCGATCGGGCAAGCCATGCATCGATGGGACCAGCCAACACAAATGCGGCGATTGCGAGATAGGTGATGTCGATGATACGGTCACATAGATCGCATGCCAAGGAAATATGACCGTACCGTTTGGCCTCGTCGAGCTCCCGCTCGGTCATCGGGGCCGTGGATAGCACTGGCGCATCGGGAGATGTGCCGAATTGTTCGGGAACGGTGGGGGGATCGGGGTGCAATTCTTGATCAGACAAGATGGGGCTCCTGCTTCTATGCATGGTTCCTTCCATCCCGTCCATGTCCAGTGCCGGTCACAGGTGGGGTGGACGGTTTCCGATGGGGACCCGAGCCGTTCGATCTAGTGGCGTATTCCATCCGCATCGTAGGGGAGACTTTCCTTGGGGTTTCCATGAATTCAGGTTCCAGAGTGCGGTCGGGCATGCCAGTTATGTTACAATAGCTTCTAGCCAGGCCTAGAGGCAAATGGATCAGTTTAGTCCACGGAGTCACCTGATGTATCCTGCCAAACGGATTGTCTTTTTTCTGGTATCCATTGTGGCCTTGATGGATCCCCATTGGATCCAGCTTGACGCCAGCGAGCCCGTTCGATTGCGGGTCCTCAGCTACAATATACATCATGGCGAAGGAACCGATGGGAAACTCGACCTGCATCGAATTGCGGAGATCATCCGCAGCACCGAGCCGGATTTGGTAGCCTTGCAAGAATGCGATCGGAAGACGGGTCGGAGTGGAGCCGTGGATCAACCGGCGGAGCTGGGCCGACTCACGAACCTGCATGTCTTGTTTGGGCCCAATATTGATTTTGACGGGGGTGCATATGGCAATGCCATCCTCTCGCGGCAGAAGCCGGAACGGCATGCGAACCACCATTTGCCCCGATTGGTCGAGGGTGAATTACGCGGGCTGCTCGATGTGATGCTTGATCTGGGCCAAGGCCGGGGTCGAATCCGGTTCCTGGCAACACACCTCGACCACCGCCCCGACGATGCCGAACGTATGGCATCTGCTGGTATGATTGAGAAACTTGTGAAAGACAGCCCCAATACCCCGACGATTCTGGCTGGGGATTTAAACGCCCTTCCGAAGAGCCAGGTCATGGATCGATTCCGCACGCACTGGACTCTCGCGAATCAGCAGCCACTGGCGACCTTCCCGGCAAATGATCCGAATCGCCAGATCGATTATATCCTGGTCCGGCCGAAGGATCGGTGGCGGATCGTTTCAACACGCGTTGTCGAGGAACCGGTTGCCTCGGACCACCGGCCCATCATGGCGGAATTGGAGTTGTTACCCAACGCGGCGGAGCCGCAACCAAGTGGTGGCGGGTCTCTCCGAGATCCGTAATGCCACCTCATCATAGCATCTTGTAAGATGCCCGCACCGTGCGCGCATCTTAGAACGTGTTTTGAAATTCATATCACCCTCCCGCTTGCGGGAGGGTCGGACGCGGTAGCGGCCGGGGAGGGGAAGAATAGAGCACCCTCCCCGGCCCTTACGGGCCGACCCTCCCAGAGGGTGGGCTGATAAAAACTTCAAGCCGCTGCCCTTATTGGTGTTGCGCTATTTTGGATTTTCGGTATATTTTTAGCCCTTGCTTCCC
>JAFGFZ010000450.1 GCA_016930815.1 Pirellulales bacterium
ACTGCCGGTGTCGCAGGCGCGCTAAGGTAGCCGCGCCCGCGACCCCTAACGCGATGTTGCTGGCGACTTTTGATTTATGGGGTAAATGCCAAAGAGCTAGGTTAAATGGTTTAGGCCTGTCCTAGGAATTATTGCATGGTACAAACTGTCCCAAGCCGAAATGGCAGCCATAGCCAAGTACAATTGGCCCTCGGACTGGCTGGCTGAATTTAAGGCGGAAACCGTAGCCATGCGGACCACTTCGATTTCCTTTGCCCTTTATGCGATCTCTGTGGAACTTCAACCAAGTCGTGAACTGACCACCAAGATAAGTTCCAGAATGTTCGGATTCTATTATTGGATCAATTGTTTCAAGCAACTGGAAATGCTCTTGAAGCCATGCGCGTCGTTCGAACTCCTTAGTGACAATCCGTCGAAGTTCACGGATAATAGCTTCGTAGCGTCTCTTGGAATCTTTTGCTTCACCTGGTCGTATCTTTAAATGGTCAGTAGGCACAAATGGCGTTCGAGAAATCCATACATTGGAAGATGCAAGCAGTCGAGAATACCCTGACGTGTCATCCAAACCACCGAAATCTTCTGGCTGCCCGACGCCGAGAGGCACAAATTGCAGATCATGTCCTCCGTGTCCCCATACACGACGGAATCGATTCAGGGCCAATATGTCGTTGCTGTCAAAGCCATGTGGCGCATAAACCGTGAGATGTGAGATACAACCAGCCATTTCATCCGAGCTTGATTCGCATAAATAGTGAGCGTGAGAGTGCCCTTTGGAGCTAGGAGATCCGTCCTTGTGCTTTCCTGTAAACACCCATGAAGCATCTAAGTCTTGTCCCGTGCGCTCCTGCTGGGCCCGAGCAGAACAGGACATCAGTGCCGTGCGAACGCGTTCTCCAATCCAGATTGCTTCGGTGAGCCGAGGTCGTACACTCCCACAAACAGCAAATCTCGCGACTATTGGTGGGACGATTCTTTTATGACGACCGTAACGGCGCGGCTTGGAAGCAAACACATTCGCCGGTCTAAGGTAATCTACCCAACGACTACCCGGAGGGCGATTCCATCCCGCACTACGTAGATCGCCCGTGCTGGCATGCAATGCATCGAATAGCGTCTTGGGAATCTCTGACTCGATAGTAACGAGTTCTTTCCTTGAAAGTTTCACCTTGGTGGGATTCTTTCCTTTATCTTTCACCTTCCGTTTCTTTTCATTCAATTTTCGATCTAATTCCGCTTGCAGCATATCGATACGCCAAGCGATATATTCATCTGCACTGACAGCCGATAATAGACGAACACGTTCAGAAGAGCCATTTGGGATGGATGGTTGACCATTGACTGGCATCGCGTTTAATTTCCCTTGCCAAGTTTCAAGTACATGGGCGTCAATCCACGACTCAGCTCGGCCGAAGTAGCTCATGCAACGTAGAAGACGGTCTAAAAGTTTCCGCTGTTTATCATCAATCTCGATATCCGGCCAAACTGTAACTATCGAATCCCGTGGGGAAATCGTAACGAATGTATCAAAGATCTTAGTTTTCTTGTCATCGGCCAGCGGCATATAGTGCCGAGTGTGACCCTGTGAAGCGGGGGGCAGGTAGTAAACGGGCAGAGGAGTGAGAAAATCGATGAGTGATCTCATCTGCTCTTCCGGTACATCGTGGCACTTGCTATGCCAGACTGCCAGTAATGCCCTAAGCAATCGCCAGGGCGAAGGCGGCCATTCAACAGATCCTTCGTTCACATGCCGACCCCAAGGTGTGGCATGCCAGCGACCTGTTGGAAAGGTGAGTTTGATGGCTATCATGGCTACTTCTTTTTGTAGATGACTTCGGTTATGGGTGGATCGGCGAATTGCGAGGAACATGATTTGATCAATCCAGGCAATGTCTCTTCGAGTTCTGTAAGGCCTGGAAGATCGAATCCTTCAGGGCGAGTGACCAGAATTCCATTAGTTGGTTCCAAATCGCATGCCGTTCGAAGGCGAAGTCCCTCTTTAAGGAACTTCTGAATTTTGAATATTGCCAGGGCAATCAGCAGGTTCTCTACATCACATCCCAGCCCATAACCGCGGATCTGAGCTAGATCCAAATTGAAGAATGCCGTAATGGATTCGGCCGTATACTCATCGCGATGGAAGGGCACATGACCGAAACCTTGCTTCGTATCGCCTTGCGGATCCACTTGATCGAGTTTCACACCACCGCTCGATACAACGCTAATCCCATCGGCTTCAATGAAAGCGGAGAGGCTTCGTGGAAGACGGAGTCTCCCGCCCGCCAAATCGCTCTTTGCCAGGAATACACCGTGTACAAGCGAGTTGATATCGTATTTCAGAAGTATTTTAGCTAAGAGTCGAATATCGACGCGGCCCTTCTCAAGACCGCCAAGTTCTTCCTTTAGTGTGTTAAAGAACGTTTTGTCCTTGCTTTCCAGAATGTACGGGCTATTTAGCCGATGCGATTCCTGCACCGAGCTGGTTAAGGTCTTTCCATCCTGTGTGACTCGTATATAAGGCAACCCTTTCAAAGCGTTAACCAGATCTTCATCCTGATCACCTGATATTTCACACCAACAAACAGCTTCAAGCCGGTTGGCCATTGATTGGGCTGATTCAACCAATAACGATTCCACTTCGACGGTTTCACCCTCTTTTTGGCGAATGCCGTTAAATGTCGCAGCCCCAAGATCAGGAAATCCCGTGGGCTGAAAACGTGAACCTTGGACTGGTTTGAGAGCGACTTCAATTAGTAGTCGAGGTTCACTCTGCAATTTTGATAAATCGAGTGACATTAGATGCTCCTTATTTATATTGGGAAGGATTGTGTGAAGAGGGAATATTCAATTAGTGGCTATGGAAATCTGCTCAGTTGTTACATTATCTTCCTCGGCTATGTCAAAATATTTTGATGGCAACACGATTTCCATCAGACGTCCAACCGATGTCTTCTTGACAGGTCTACTTTGCCAAATGGGAAAAAGAATGGCGGCTGCAGTACGTAGAGCTCGTTGTTTATCACCAGATACCACCTTGGCTAGCGGAGAGAATCCCGATCCTTTTAGTCGCCGTGACGCCAATCGAGTGGCTTCTGCGAGATTTCCAGAGGTTGCACGATGTATAATTGATGGAGTAAGAGGAATTATCTTATCATCAAGCATATTGGGAAGATGGCATAGCTTGATCATCGCGTAGGCAGCGTCTGGTATTGGATCGTGAGGACCTGGGAAATTTATCAGATGCTTTCCTGGATTGACGTCTCGCCAGTTGACAAGCATGAGTCCCTGCAATAGTGCTTCGATGCGATTATCATCAACCCGTCCCTTAATGAAATCCGCGATATCGCCGAGCGAGGCATTACAGCAGCCCCGCCCGGGAAATAGTAATGTATTGTCACCCGTCTGTTTTCCTTGACGGATGGCCTCGATGATTCGGCGGCGCAAGATGGCGAGAAGATTCCGAATCAGCCCACCTCCTCCCCAAACGATGTTCGGGTCGTCGGCCAAGGCAGCCCACTTGGGCCAGCGTGAGTTCCAGCTTTTCGAGTCAATTGGCTCCAGGTGCCGACGCAGCGGGCCGACGGGATCACCTTGCCAGTTACCGACGCTAGACAACGCTGCCGCCAACCGATACTCAATGGAATGATCATTGGCGTTGATTAGCCATTGAGCAGATAACAGGGGCAACGGAGATATTCCTGTCTTCGGATCTCGAAGTTTTGATGAGATGGCTACGGTAGCTTCGGCTTCTCCCAGTGCTACCAAGGTATTCTGGACATGAATTGGTTGCCCCCATCGACAGAGTTCAAATATGGCCACTTCCAAGCGGCGTAACGCCCGTCCAGCTCGGGCTGGTGCATTGTTTGAGGTTGCTGTGCGGCGAAAGCGATCAAGCCAGGAACTGATGGGTGCAAGAATTTCTTCGACACACTTATTCTCGCGAACATGGAACCGTTCCAGTGGAACGGCAAAGTAGGCTAAGCCGTTTCTCTGCTGGAAGCCATATCGACAGAACGAAGTAATTCCTCGGTCAATGCCAAGAGAGGCTATGGCCCTAGCAAAGTCAACTCCATCACGCGCTCGCCGGTTATGCACGACAACCCGGCCTTCCGCAAGGAGCACCATCAATTCATCAGAGGAAACTTGATTATCCCATAATGGAAACCACATTTCGCTACGCGAACTGGACTCATCAGAACCGTCTGCGCTTCCATATCCTACACCCGAAGGCTGCACACAAAATGGATAGGCTAGAACGCCTGGTTCTGTCTCTTCAAGTCGCTTGACCGTAGCAGCCGCGAAAACGAGCGAACCTTCCAACATTAAGAGATAATCCCAATTGTTGATCGAAGATGCTCCGTCAAATCCTGAGGCGGCATTTGCTCCTCCGGCACTGCCTGGGTCAAACTGGCCAATGGGGGACTTATTTCGTGCTTGACAAAGAGTCATAAACAATGACTCGCGCAATGATTTATCTGTTCCTGGAAGTGCTTCACCACTGACCGGCGAAATCAGTTCACAGAGCCGCTGCATATAGTTATTAGTAAACTCAAGCCGGCCATCGTTTCCTCCTGTACCGAGTAGCGGTGGATATTTAATGCTTTGTTGGGTAATCACAAATGCAGCATCTAGCCACGGAAGAGATTCATCGGGAAATTCGTTTCGACAGCGCAGTAGGAGTTCAGCCTTCTTTTCGCTTTCGGGTTTCTGAGCCAAAACCATTGATTTGAGTAAGCGACTGCAGTAATCAATAATCTCACGATACGGCTTCAAGCGTTTTGAAGTGCTTGCCGATATATCCTTGAGGGCTTCTTGTGAATCATTGGCGTAGAATCCACTGCCACCATTCCAAGGAGCTACAATGGGCGTTGGTTGATATTGATTTAGAAAGAATTCTATCAAGCCTTTCCGGTCGAGTGTGGATCTTAACCAAAACGCATCATTTTTCCACCAGCCCTTGGCTTCTGAATCAACTTGCTCGGAAACCAGCCGCAAAATACCGAGAGCCTTGAGATAGTGGGCCAACGGAATCGGGGCACATCCCGCCAGTTCAATTATGTGTTGTTCATTTTCCATCGGTCGTTCCTCCGTCATTGCTACCGTGCCAATCGGCAATTCTGACCAGCGTTTCCAAATAGGCCAAACGAAACGGACCGTACTCATCACGGAGTTTCAGCACGCGGGCGAGCCAGCTTGGCCGGCCTTGCTCGTCTTCGCCAAGCTCCATCAGCGAAAGATCCACGGTGACCTCGGGTGTCATCTGGCCATCGCCCACGTCGACCGCTTCAATCTTGTCACCCTCCCAAAGGCCGCGAGCGAACTTCACACGCGGATCATCTGGCTTGTTCTCCGTGGGCAGGCTTCGAATACTGCCGCGTACCTTGCCGTGATGGGCCGCGATGAGAAACGCGACCAGGTTGTAATCTGGCTGCCCATTAGATGAAGCCAACCATGTCAGTGCACTGGCCAATTCATGGCGAAAACCGCGGCGTTTAATAGGCTTATCATTCCCATCCGCATCCTTTTCGATGATTCGGTAGTTTGGGATACCCTTACTCCCAGATTTTGCCCATATTTGCTGGTTAAGTGGATCCAATGCTTTGATGGTATCAAAATCCTGCATGGCTGTCCGCGCCGCCTGATGTGCTTTACCCACGTCGTGCCATAGGGCCGCTGTAATAATTGATTGCCAAGGGATATCGCTAAGTGTGTGCTTGAAGCCTTCCTTGAGCAGGCTGGCCGCACACACGACATTCTGTAAATGGGCAGTAAGAAGCAACGGTTTACTTCCGGAAACATCACTGTCATAAAATTCGGGTTCCTGAATATCGTCAGCTTCCGGCGATATTGGATCGGGTTTATGCTTCGTATCTCCGGTCCAGCCAAGTAGTGGATCGTAACCACCGGCATCGACATTAAGCAAAACGACCATGCCAGGGCGAAGGCGATATGGATCAACTCGCTCCCACTCCCCATCCAGCGGATTCCACCACCACGCTACACCGATAGTGTTATTCTTGACCTCTTTTCGCTTGTGGAGTTGTTCGAGAAATTTCTTGGCTTTACCAATTGAAACCGAGCATAATTCTTCTCGACTGGGCGATGGGAAAAAAAGCTGCCCCTCGGCATCCCGAGCACGTGGTGGCTCACCCTTGGTCTCCTTGGCTTCCGTGTCCCATTCCCGCCAGTACACCTGCACGTCTGTATCATCGGTGTCGCGAATATAGCGTGACACATCGAGGTCATTGCCGCCCAAGTCAGGCGTGGTGTCCCAGAGTTCCATCAAGTCTTTACGCCGAATCGTGTGAACAATCGAGCTCTCTGATTTATAATTGATGCCTTGAAGTGATTTTGGCCCGGCATCATTGAGCATGGACATGAATTTGCGTGCGGCGTCCAATTCATCCGACGCGTAAGGTAGCGCAAGTTCTTTCGCCTTTTTCGAATCAGACGTATCAATATCGATCCAGAACACCCGAGCATCGGCGCAATCGTCTTTTCCGCATTTGCCACGACGATTGCATCGGCCAAATCGCTGGACCATGGATGACCACGGCGACAGCTCGGTGAAAAGTGTTGTGGCTGATACATCCACGCCAGCCTCGATTGCCTGCGTCGAGATTAAGATTCTACCAGGGCCGTCCGAGAATATGGTGTCTTCATTGAGAGCCATTTCCTGTACGGCCGCCCGATCCGCGTGCCGGAATCGGGAGTGGATCAGGTAAATCTCAGGTGGATTCTGATTTGTAGTGCGATGTTTCTGGATTGCTTGGAACAACTGCTGGGCTCTTTCAACACGGTTGATGACAGCAAGAGTAAGTGTACCAACAACATGTTCCTTCAGGATCGCCTCGGCGAGGTCGACCGGGTACTTGTCCATAATGTTCTCGGATGACAATGTCAGCGAAGCGCGCTGACAATGCTTTTTAGCCTCGAATAATTGTTGGACATTCGACCGCCCCAAATCATCCGTAAGCTCAAGTGTCTCCCAACCTTCTTCTGGCTGACGATGGTCAACTGTTGAGAGAGCTTCGTCGTCGAGTGTGGCCGACATCCAAAGCGATTGCGACGCTCCATACGTATTGAGTTTGGCACGTAGTCCTTGAAGCTGTGCGGAGGTTGTCAAACCAACTCCCATCAACTGGGTTTCATCAATGATCCAAAGGCAGTCGTTATTCAATAACGAGAACGTTATTGGCCACCGGTACCGGCTCATGCCGTACCCCCGGTTGAGAGCTCGGCTAAGTAGCATGTCCTGAGTGCCAATTACGATTGCATCCTGTTCTGGATACTCATCCCAGCCAATTGCTTCCGCTCCACCCATAAGAACATGCACAAATACTGGATCCTTTCCAAGAGAACCATCTTGTTTCGCGAGATTATTGATCCAACAACAAGCAGCGCGCTCCGTTTGCTCCACCAGTGTTCGCATGGGCAAACAATAAACAAGTCGACGTGGTGTCGATTCGCGAACTGTTTTATTAGGATGGAATCGCCGACGATAGAGCCAAGCGAGCACTACGGCTGCCGTCTTGCCCAGGCCAGTAGGAATGTTGAGCAACGTCGGTAAGGATTCATCTTCCGCCAACTTGCGTTGATAGCAGTATGGACCATTGTCGAGGCCAGTGGCTTGCCGGAAGAAAGTATCGAAATCACTTTTATTCACTGCGGCGGTTTCCTATTGTTTTCAGACGGTTTTCATAATCTTGGATATGCAACTAGATCGTGTTGAATTCTATGGATTCCTTTTCTTGATCTAACGCGGCTTCTTTCGAGCTAATTGCCCTCTTTTTCGAAGGTATATCAATCGTTTGAGTACTTCAGACTCTGATACGTTGTCGATTATTTCAGAGACCTCTTGGAGAAACGGTTTACGAAGATCTGGATCGCAGAGAATACCATCAAGGTAACAGCCGTGAGAGTTAGAGTACTGATAGTATGTTTTCTTCAGCAAAGTATCATCCATATTATGTATGCCCATTTTTAGAATTTTAAGAATACCATGGTAACAATTGTCGAAGACGTTGCTTTGCTCGATACTCTGCAGATCGCATTCCGCTCTTACTAATGCCCAATTTTCGGGATATATCTTCTTTCGATTCACCAAGGAGATATTTTCGATCCAAGATATCCCTTTGTTTTGGGCTCAGAGAGTTAAATGCGTCGTCAATTAACTGAGGTGGTTTTCTTGGGGACTGATGATGCGACTCCTTTTCAGTTCCCAACAATTTGAGATCTATTGGCACTTCGTGCGGATAGAGCTTATGATGTCGAGCGCATTTTCGAAAATAATCTAGGAGCCGTTTTTTTGCGAGCCACCAGATATACCGAGTTGTCGCATGGTAAGTGGGATGCGTGTTCTCACATATTTCATATGCCAGATCACTGACAAAAGCAGATGGATCCGTGTGCCCTTTTCTTCGTGCCATATTTTCGATTTTTATGCGGCAACGTTCGAAGCAACTTGCCACCAAATCGAGATTCGCTGTCTTGGCCAATTCGACCATATTCCCCTCCTTTTTCGGTGAAAGAGATCTGGATAGTAGTAGTAGTCTCTATCCCTATAACCGAAATAGCGCTTCGTTGTAATTGGAGGTATTGACATTTATCATTCACATGTTATCATCTTATATTAGCACGTCAATAATTTTATCAAGGCTATGCCTTGCCCCATTGAAGTGTTGTTATTGGCGGTTTTAATGCGGAAAACTTGTTCGTTTCCACGGCCGAAAGGCCGTGGCTCCATTGAACAGTCGGGAAATATCCGAGGCCATGAGCGATTCTCGTTTCCTCGGGTCCCGATATGGTGTTTTTTACACAATCTGGTAGCCATCTTTATCTTCATCCACTTCGTAGTGCGATTGCGGAGAGCTTATGTCGTAATGCGCAATCATCGATCGTGCTTCATCAGCAATTTCATTACGTAGTGTTTTCGGCTGGATAACTTCAGCATGCCGGCCGAAGCTTAAGAGCCAGCGTTTGATTTCCTCGGTGTTGCTGAGGTCGAATTCGGCCAATAGGCTTCTGTCGGCTTGAGGTGTGAGTTTCTGGCTGGCA
>JAFGFZ010000451.1 GCA_016930815.1 Pirellulales bacterium
GCGGATCGGCATCGATCCCAATCACCCATATGCCATTTCGCTTTCTGGGATGGATTCTGATTAGTCCGCATGATGGTGTTCCCTATGCAATAGATGCGAAAGTTTGACGATATCCGTATAGAACTATTTCGGGGCGTGGTCCTTGCCTAATGTCGATTGGAACAAACTCTGCAGCGCACCGAGTGTCTTTGTAGCGGCCTCATCATCGGGTACTTCTCCAGCGGGGTTCTCGGCCAGAGGCAGCCTTTGGAGGGGGCTGATCCATTCCGCGGATGGGGGCAAGAGCGCTGTCCTGCCATTGGCGCAATCCGGGCAAACGTATTCCACGACCCAGACGATGACGGGGATTTCCCTGATGAAAGTTTTTCTCATCAGCTTGTTGCACGGGCGGATCTTGTAACCGCAGGCGAATAGGCCGGGATCGCATGGATCCAACTGGCACGCGGGGCAGCATGCGTCACTCCCAGAGATTCCGCCGCAGGCGATACACCTGCTTGGACGCGGGAGGCAGATTTCGTCACGGACCACGTCCCACGAAATGACTTCCTCCCTTCTGGTCGTACAGATCGGCCGGCAGATTCTTTGAACCTCGCCCTGGCAGCCGCATCGGGAGCAGCAACCGGTATCGGCGGTGCAAACCTCCACGGCAAGGCCCGACAATGCGACCGCCAGCAGGGTGGCCAACGCTTTGATCACCGTGTTCATTATCCATCGACTCCTTTGAGCTCCACTCGGATGGAATCTAGAATTCAACCTGAAGCCGCATGGCGATGATATCGCCTTCCGCATTGATGATGGGGCTAACCGGACTGCGATGTGCAAACGGATGGATCCAATTGAACGTCATGCGAGTTTGGGCATTCCAGTACCAGTTCCAGCCGATTGTCAGGTCGTTGAGTTGTTGTCCATCGACGTCGGAAAAGTCAAGATAGGACCATCTCGCCGCGATTTCCCAAGCTCCCCATCCCGCCTGCGTGCCGCCAGGAGTTCTGACAATCCAGAAATTTTCAAAAGGGATCACCCGGCCGAAGGTGCCGGACGTTCGCTTGTACGTTTGGTGTTCTCCGGTAAGAAAGTAGCTCATCTGCATGTACGCGCCATACAAATCGGTCGTGCCGGCACTCATTTCATCAATGCCCGTCCAGACCAACTCGCCCTGGATCGATGCTGGACCGCGGACAATCGCCATTTCGGCATCCAGGATTTGATATTGCTGTGCGTTGATGGCACCCGTGTCGACAAGATCATCTCCCCGGTGGATTTCGGGACGCGCGTCGAATCGAACGGGTCGATACTCGATACCGGGGAACAAAGGATTGTTTCGCATCCGAGGCCTGGTATAGGCATAGCCAAGTCCAAGATGGACCAAGGAGCGGCCTTCCGACAGTTCATCATAAAGAGGTGTCGCCGTGATGCGGCCTACGAGGCGCGTCCCCTGATTGTCATCCACAATGCTGTGGGACGACTCGGACATCTCGTCAAAGAAGACACCATAGGCCCAAGTCATATTCTCGCCGGCCGTATGATGGAGCGCTGCGAAACCCAACTCGCGTCCGGGTGCGAACCGGTGCGCCAAACTGCGTTCCATGAACGTGATATACCGGCTGGCATCCAGTTCCTCGAATCCTATCGGAGCCTTGAAGTGGCCAAATCGAACGTATCCGAGGAAAGGCACATCACGAACACCGAGGTACGCGTCTTTGAGTTCGGTACCGAAACCGCCGAGGTCGACATGGTTGTCGATCACATCGGCTTGGAGTTCGATTTCCGGTGCGAACTCCAATTCAAACTTATAATCGTAGATGCCGTAGCCTTCGCCGGCCGCGAACAACCGGAGCCGGCGAAATTCGACATAGTTCGGCTGCCCTAAAAACTGCCCGTCGTGGGCCCAGTTCACCCAATCGCCCTGGACACGGCCTCCCCACGTGATCTTGCGGTGATCTTTGACGTGAATCCAGTCTTCCTGCGTGGTATCGACTCCCACTTCCGTCTCTTCCACGGCCGCGCGGACGCGTTCGATCAATTGCCGGTTCTGCCCGCTCGGTTCCAGGTCGAGCACGCGATCGGTCATCTCTTTGATCTGCTGGGAATGATACTGCGGCGTTAACAACCGGCCTTGATTCAAAAGATACCCATCCAACTCCGGTGGTTGGCTGGGAATCGGCTTGGGGACATCCGCATTGACAGCAGGTGCTATCAGTTCGGCAACAGTACGATTTTGATCCACATTTGGAATACCAGCGCGGTCAACAACATCGGATTCGTGATTAGGACTTGGATTCGTCGGATCGATGTTGGTCAGATAGATTGTCTGGTACTGTATTTCTGGATTGGACGCAGCCTGCTCAGGGGGAGCCGGTACATCCTGCATAGGATAGGATGCCCGCAAATCCGGGCCCGTGCTCTTAGGTGTGTCCTGATCCGCTGCAAACGTGATCGATATCAGCAGCATCCAAATCAGGGCGGACAACCAGAACAAAGATCTTTCTGGAAGCATGCTATCCCATGCATGTGCGTTTCGGACACGTCGCCCAATCATGTACCTTATCTCCGATGGGAACTCCATATGGTAGAGTTATCGGATATTCGGATTAGTGAAATTTTGCTAATTATCCAAATTGGGCTAATTGCAGTGAGATTTCCGGAAGTTCGTACGGGCCAGCCTATCTGATGAAGAGTCCCGCGACGGGCACGAAGGAGTTCGTCTAAGATGTTTTGAAATTTGGACTTATGATTTTGAATTTGTTTCGGATTTCATGGCTGCGGCTCGGTCGGGAGACCGAGGGCCCTCCCCTCGCTGCGCTCGACCCTCCCGGAGGGAGGATAACTTCGCTACGTTTGACCCTCCCTTCGGGAGGGTCGTAAGCTCGCTAGCGAGCTTACGGGGAGGGGATTGATTAATGGGCTAAGGCTCGGTAGGTAGACCGAGCCGTAACGGGACGATCGCTCGAATTCCCGGCAACCTGGGACCGAACGTGTACGCTCCGATCCCGATTCCCAGGAGCAGTAGCGCAATGGATGCCGGTTCTGGCACGGCGGTGGGGGCGTATGACGCGGCGCTCATCCCGTACTGGCGCTGCCAGATCAGAAAATCACTGCCGTCGACAGCGCCGTCACCGTTGGCATCGCCTTGCGTATGCAAGGCACCCCCCGTCGTCCCGAAGCCAGTGTGCCAGACTTGGAGGTCCGCATCGTTCACGCTGTCATCCAAGTTGAAATCAGCTTCGAGGAACTGCGGGCGCAGCAATTGAAAGTTCTGTACCGTGGTGCCCCATTCGTTTGGCTGGCCGAACGTGGTGGAGGTGACATCGTCATAGTGGTTGTTGTTGAGGTTTGCCTGGCTGGGATTGGCTTCCAGTCTGCCAGCTTCCTCGTCGTTGATTCCGCCTGGAAAACTGCCGAAATTGGTGATTGCTTCGCCGATGGGTCCATAGACGAGTGTATTCGCGGCATTGAAGATGGAGACCTGCCAATCGCTGGGGCCGACCGAGAATTCGCCGGGCGAGTCGCCCGTGACATTGGTCACGGTCGTCACCAGAAGGGTGCCTGTATCCTGTTCTTCCCGGGTACTGATGTGAATCCACCAATCGCCGCCGAACGGGTCGTAACTCAGATCTGTTGCGAGATCGATCATTAAATCGACTTCCGGATCGCCGGCATCGAGGCCGTCGGTGAAGTTGCGATCGTCGCCCTCGGTATCCCAATCGGTGTCGATGTAGACCGCCTTCTTCTCGCTGATGGTGAGGATGGTCCCCGCGCGGAGGTCGGACCAGATGGAGGCATTGGCAAAGGTGATAATCCCCTGTTCGATATTCCCGGCACCATACCAGAGGTTGGTGCCGTTGGCCCCGGTTGCCACGGTGTTGTCGGTCTCGGCCCATCGCAGTTGCCAGCCTTGGATGTTCAGATGGTCTTCACGCACCACCAGTTCGATCCAGTTGCCGCCGTTCCCCTCGATACGGCCGTTGTTGGATCCATTGATGATCTGGTCATCTGCCGAATCGATATAGGTCCGGAAGTAGGTATCTTCCTTGACCTCTGTCAGCACCGGGGGGACCCCTTCGCGATAATTGCCCGCCGCCAGATAGTCGCCGCTTCCGACGCAATTATATTCATTGACGATGAGCGCCTGGCCGTGGACTGGGGTGGCCAGCGGTGCGAACAGACCGCACCATGCCAATACGGTACAGCATTGGAAGATCGCGACACGGGATCTTCCGGGAATGAAACTCTGCCGTCTCATCGCTTGCCTCTTCTCTCCGATCAAGTTCCCCCACGTCGAAATATTACATCAACCAGTTCTCCGGGAAGCAAATCAAGGCCTTCGGGGATTCCAATGCGGACTGGTAACGCCAATTCCGGTATGTTTTGATCTCGAAGCAGCTCCAGCGGCAAGGGTTCCCATTGCGAGCCGATTGCCTCGACGCGGGAAGCATAGGCATTGCTGGCGGGTAGGCGAGCGCGGATGTCGACCGATGATCCCAGGGCAGGTCGAAGCTGCTGATCGGGGCGGACGTAGGCGATAATGCAGTCGGCCTTTTCAGCAGCGATGGTCAGAATCCATTCTCCGGCACGGACTCCCTGTCCGGGTTGATAGTAGATTGCGCAAATCCTGCCCGCAATCGGCGACCGGATCTCCAAGGCCTCAATTTGTGCGCGGACTTCCTCAACGCGGGCTTCAGCCGCGCCGATGGATGCACGGATTGGCGCAAGGAGCTGGGTCACATCGGGCTCTTCCAACGCGGGATAATTGTCCCGTCGCGACACGGCCGTATTGTAGTTCGACTCCGCTTCGCGCAATGTTGCCATATGCGCCTCGATTAGCCTGGCGATCATATTGCGCTCGGTCTGGGCATTCGCCAACTCAATCTGAGTGAACATACCACTCGAACGGGCTCTCTTCATAATATCGAGTTGCGCATCGAGGCGCTGCAGTTCGAGGCGTTCTTCCTCGACCAGTGCCTGCCGATCCACCATATCGAGCCGGTATCTTTCAATCTGGCAGGCCAAGTCGGTCATGCCACGAAGATGGTCATGCTGCCGGTCGACTTGGTCCAGCTCGGTTCCCACGCGCGTTGCATCCAGTTCCGCCTCAAGGGCCGCCGCATCACCGCGCAAAGCCGTCAACAGGGCCCTCAGCGGTGCATCATCCAGACGGGCCACCAACTGACCCTTGTGGACATGATCAAAGAGGCGCCACTGCCCGTCGTCCAGCTCATAGATTGGCATCAGCCTCCCATCCGTTGCCGCCGTAATATTGACTCGGTTCGCTTCCACTCGGCCGATTGCATTCGGCATGTACACCTGGCGCTTCCACATTACACCGATAACAGCGACGGAAGCTGTAAAAGCCAGGATGGGAAGGAATGTAGAGCAGAAGCGTTTAAGCCTTATCCTCCATGGGGTTCTGATGCAGTTCTGTTTCGTCAATGCTGGCACGTCATTCAATCCCGCTCATTCTTTGTCCGGAAATGAGGATCCTGGATGTTGTGGTTGCTTCCAACGACGGCCTGATCGGATCCCCAGCTCTGTGCAGACTACCGCCTTTACCTATCATAACTAGCCCAATATGGCAAATCAACATGGCCGGGAGCGGAGCAGGTTCGTGCTGAAAACGTGTTTTGAAACTCAAAAAACAACTCACCCTCAAGCGGGCATCTACACAATTAACATCACCCTCCCTCCGGGAGGGTCGTAATCTCGCTTGCGAGATTACGGGGAGGGTTTTCTCGCGTGATGGTTTGGGGCTCGGTCTGATGGGTTCACGGTTTTCTCATCGTTTTTTGTTGCCCTCCCCTCGCTGCGCTCGACCCTCCCAAAGGGAGGGTGAAGTAACTTCGCTGCGCTCGACCCTCCCAAAGGGAGGGTAACCTCACTACATTTGACCCTCCCTCCGGGAGGGCTGATAAAAACTTCGCCAAAACAGCCCCCCCGCCCCCGAAAGGATTTGCGCGCACGAAGTTCATAACGCGCTGTTGATATGGAA
>JAFGFZ010000064.1 GCA_016930815.1 Pirellulales bacterium
GCACGGTATTCCGCATATCCCTGTTCATAGGCTCGCAAGTTGCTGAAGTAGTCTTGGGCATCGATTTCGATCCCACGATAGGTCAGGATGAGAGAATAATATTGAACCGTCAGATCCCGGAAAAACTGCTTCCGAAACCGTGCGAAGTCCCGCGCCGCATAGACGACATCCCGCTCGGCCTGGGTGAGCCGTTCGAATACAATATCACGCTGTAAGACTGATTGTGAGATATCCAAGAGCAGTTCCGATCCGACATCAGCGGCAAATCCATCCGGACCATTGAATGTCAGAACCACATCATTGGCAAAACGGGCCAGAAGATCGCCGCCCGTGGCCAGTACCTTATCGCCAGTAATGGTGGTTGGGATCGCGAGACGATTATTCGTGATGCCTCGATTCCGGTCATGACTATAAAAGGCCCCCGAGCCGTTGCCGCTGGTCGAAAATTTCAAAAGATAGTCATAACGCTCCAGTGATAAACGAAGCGCGGCCCGGTAGAGATTCTCTTTTTGTGCCTGGTATGCCCGGCTATTCAACAGCGCCAAGTCCAGAATGTCTTCCAAGGCCAGACGAGGAGATGCATCGCGCTGCTGGGGCGCAGGTGGCTGTTCCCAGCTGCGGGTGTATTCTTCGCGGACCGAGGGGAACTCGAACATGCGAGTCAGACATCCTGCTGGCAGTGATTCCCAGACAGATTCCGGAATGGGTCGGACCACAAATCCCGTCTCGGATGAATCGGAACCGGAAAAGTCCGGCTCCAAACGATCCGGTACCTGTTCCAGATTAGCAGTAGCCGGCTCTTGCTGGAAACCTGCGAGTTGAATCAGACTTTTGCCAAGATCCAGGTCCGTGGAGACCGGTGCCGCATCGGGCGGTGTTTCCGTATCTGGAGCATCATGCGATAATCCGGATTTCTGGAACCGGTTCGGATCCCGTGCTGGCAAATCGGGCAAGTGATAGGCATACAACCGAGGTGCCGGTATTGGCAGCAGGGGATCGTCGGGTGACGTTGGATCGTAAAGCCGCGATCGTGCATCAGGCTCAATCGAATATGCCGGCGGCGGGTTCCAAGGGGTTCCCGCTGTCTTCTCGTGAATAATGCAATACGTCTCAGTATCGGCGTCCAAGCGATAATGGGTGCGCGTACATCCGGCGCCGATCCATAGGATCCAAACGCAACCAATCCACCAAGAACATCGCCAGCAACTGCTCAAATCATGAGCCCTCGAAGTCGATAATCTCCACGCAACCGATCCATTCGGCCTGACCGCTATTATTCCTAAAGTCGGAAAACACAGGCGGTTTCATCAATACTTCACCGCAATCGTGAATCAATATCTTGAGTTCGCGCAAGGCAGGCAATGTAGGCGAAATGCTAGCAGGTACAGAGTCTGCAGACGACGGCACGAATCTTTACTCGTGGCCGGATTCGGCACCCCGCATGGATATCAGTGCCAGCACGGTAAAGAGGCCACTTCCGGCAAAAAGGCATATCAAGAGCCATTTTCGATGTTGTTGCCGTCGGCAGAGTTGGGATTCAAGGACCTCTTCGTAGGACGCATCACCCGTGACCCGCGCGCGATGCAGGTCGATGTTCGGTTCGGGAGGTCCGACAACCCACAATCCAAAACCGACAATCACCATGGCCAGCGCCAAGAGCATGCAGAGTGGCGGAACGATACGGGACATGACCTGTCTTTTACGGTACGAGAAATTTTGTTGCCATGATCAATGAAGAGACGGACCTTGGATCCCAGTTGGCAATCATTCGTGGCGGAGCGCTTCGATCGGATTCATCAGAGCCGCACGGCGAGCCGGGTAAATACCAAAAATCACCCCAATGCTGCATGAAATACCGAACGCCAGCAGAATCGACCACCAACTTAAGATGGTTTTGATATCGGATAACTGACTCACGGCGTGTGGGATGGCGATGCCCAGTGCAATCCCCAGCAGTCCGCCAATGGCGGAGAGTAGAACGGACTCAACGAGGAACTGCAGCGTAATATCCCGGCGCTTGGCTCCGAGAGATCGCCGGATACCGATTTCACGGGTTCGCTCGGTCACACTGGCCAGCATGATATTCATGATTCCAATCCCACCCACTAAAAGTGAGATACCGGCGATGCATCCCAGCACCAGGTTCCATATTCGTTTTTCTTGTTCCGCCTGGCGCAAAAGTTCCAGCGGAACCTGGATTTCGAAATCTGCGGCGTCCGGATGGTTCTTGAGGAGAATTTTTCGGGCCATTGCGGCTGTCTGACTGACCAGGGAGGCATTGGTGACGGTGAGTGTGATCTCGTGTAGTTGCGTTCGTTCGAAGCTCATACTCCCCGCGCCGCGAATGGATTGGAATTCACCGAACCGGCGTTCTCCCGCGGAGAGAGGAACGTAGATGTCCCGATTGTAATCTGGCGAATTCATACGGCCCGATGCGGAATGGCCCCTTGTCTGAGGGGCTAAGATGCCAACAACCGTATAGATATCGCTACCGAGCATGACTGGCTTTCCGAGGGGATCCTCGAAACCGAATAGTTGTTCGGCGGCGCCCGCAGCCAGAACCGCGACGTTTTTCGTTTTGTAGTTGTCCATCCGGGTGATGAATCGACCCCGGTGCAACCGCAGATTTTTAACTTTGAAAAACTCCGGTATCGTCCCCAGAATGCGGGCATTGGGAATCCAGCGGTGGGCATAGCGCGCATCGGTGACCCGCAATACGGTGGGTAAAGCCAATCGGATCGTCGGTAGAGTGGCCTTCAGCCGGTCAAGGTCCTTGTATTCCAATCCGTATTCGAGAACGAAACTTTCTTGCTGTTGCGTTCCCGAAATGCTAGATTGCGCCTCTCCATTTTGCCCAGGCTTGACACTTCGGATGATGACATTGTCCGCGCCAAGTTGGCGGATCTGTTCCAGAGCTTCCCGTTTCGATCCTTCGCCAATTGCCAGCATCGAAATCACCGAGCCGACACCCAAGATAACACCCAGGACGGTGAGTAGACTGCGCAGCTTATGGAGCAGAAGATTTTTTACACCGATTTGGATTGTCCGCAACCACATGAATCTTTATCTGGATCTTGGATCGGATCGAGGCGGTTCGCCGGATCGAGTGGGACTTTGCGGCGGCGGCCTGTTGGATTGATCGGGTTGGCGCCGGGCCGGATTTCCCAGAGCACCAGGATTCGGTGAGATGGAACTTGTTGATTCAACGGAACCCAGTTGACGATTTGGATCCGGGCTGCTTGGCCGCAGTTGGGAGGTTGGGTCAGATACCGCCAACGGTTCATCCTCGCGAGCGGATGCGAGCGATTCGGTTTCCCCTTCGAGTGGTTCCGGTTCCTGGGCATCCGGGCCAATCTTTTCGGTTTCTTGCTGCGATTCAAGGATCAGCATTGGATTCAGAACGACACGGTCTCCCTCGGCCAAACCATCGAGGATATGAACGAACTTGTCATTGGTCCGCCCGATGGAGAGCAGGCGTTGTTCCACGCCCCCATCCCCCTCGATATAACACCAGATATCGCGGTTCACCTGGACAATCGCCTGAATGGGAACTGCCAGGACATCTTTGATTCGGTCAACGTGGATCTCCACGACCGCTGTCATCCCGGGTTTTAATTGTTCGACCTTTTCTTCGATACGGACGATTGTTTCATAGGTTTTGACATCTCTGCTGAAGCGACCACGATCGGCGGGGACGACGCCAACACTCTCGATGACTCCGCGATATAAACGATCAGGGAACGCATCAATCCGCGCGGTCGCCAATTGACCTGGTTGAACCTGATCAAGTACTGATTCATGGACAAAGGTCTCGACCTGCATCTTGGACAGATTTGGCAGGGCAAGAATTGGTTGCCGTTCGCGGACAAAGGTTCCTTCGGCAATCGGATCGCGCCCCCATTCGGTTTGATAAACCACCATGCCATCGTGGGGCGCCACAATTTTACAGTTGGCTAACTGCACCTTGAGCTTTTCGAGGCGTTCGGCCTCTTTATCAAGGGCCCGAGTGGCGGCATCTCTGGACGCTTTGACTTGTGCCATCGCTGACTTGTTGTCGACGTCAACCTTTTCTTGGTTCCGTTTCGCTGTGTCCAAGTCGCCTTGGAGTTTCAGGAGTTGCATTTCCCGTTCGTACGTGCGTTTCTTTTCCAGGGTAGCTAATTGAGTCGTCAGCCGATTGATTCGGGAAGCCAGTTGGCTCTCAGCCTGCAAACAATCGAGCCGGATCTTATCGCGTTCACTCTTGCCCGCGTAGCCAAGATTGAATAACGACTCAATGCCAACCATGTTATTCCTTTGAAGTTCCAATGTGGCCTGGGACGCCAGGATATCGTTGTTCGTATCCTCGATCGATCGATTGATTTCTTCAACCTCCAGTTTGTGCGTCCCGCTCTCCTCATCGGTGAACATCTGCAGTTCAAGCTCGGCTAATTTCACCTGGAGAATCGCATTCTCTTCCGCGGTTTTGTTCTGGGTGATCTGGTTGTCATACTGCGCCTGGGCCTGAATCTGTGAAGCTTGCGCGTGCTCGTACGTAATGATCTGGTTGTCGAGTTCTTCCCGAATGGGCGCCGAATCGAGTTCGACCAATAGATTGCCCTCTTGGACCGAACTGCCATTGGGAACGATGAAAATGATCTGAGTGCCGTTCGTCCCGCTCCGATCGTATCCTCGGCTTTCCACCTGGCAGCGAATCGTTGTTTCCTGCTGGCTTTCAAGACTGCCCCGTTCTGTGACGACGATGGGTAAATCACTGCGGACAACCGTGTAATAGATAAATGGTTGATCCGGGGTAGCCAGTGATTTGGCCAGGGATCCAATCGATAAGACAAGTAGGCCAATGCCAGAAAGGAGAAGCAATCCCAGGATCCACTTGCCATACTTCGCTCTGATTTTCATGAATGCTGCCATTCGGGCCACCTGCTTGAGCTCGGCCTGATCCCTGACATTCCATGATAATCCAATGAGGCCCCACCGGTCCAGAACAAACAAACAATCGGGTGGGGAAATGGAGGATCATTCTGTGGAATTGCATCCGTTCAGTGAACTCGCCACAAATCCTAGCCCGCATATTTCACGAGCTTTTTGCGATGATTCGTTCCCTTCTGGAGGCGTGCCATCGGCTGCTTGGGGTGGGGATCCAGGTGTTGCAGGATTGCATGAGAAAAGTCAAACTGGACAGGCCAGAATCCAGCCGATTCCAAAGAGGCCTGGGAATTCCAGCGCAAGATCAATGGATTCATTTCCCGAAGAGAGGAGACCTTGGATGGCCCGTTCATGCCTTGCCGCCGGATGGATCAGCATATTACTCTTCGTTCCAGCGCCCGCCAACGATGCAGCGGGTTTGGGACTGGATCTCCTTTATCGACTTGATCTGTTGCCGGCGATCAAGCAGCCAGTCAAGGTGGCGTCGCAGTCAAGTTACGATCGAACCGGAAAAAATAATGACGGTTTCTCGGGAGAATATTCGTTTGTCCGGAAGGAACCAGAGGGTCTTGTCCTTCTAGATATCAAGGGGCCGGGGGTCATTTATCGAATCTGGACCCCGACGCCCACAATGGATTTGACCAAATTCTATTTCGATGGCGAGACGACTCCGCGCATTCAAGTCCCTTTCCAAGACCTCTTTACTGGGAAACGGGAACCCTTTGTCCGTCCCATCGTAGGATATGGAGCCGGTGGATTCTACAGCTACGTTCCACTCCCCTTCGAGAAATCGTGTAAAATTCTGATCGAAGCGGAAAAAATGCGTTTTTATCAAATCAATTACGCGATATATCCTCCTGGATCGGCCGTGAAGACGTGGGAGGCAAAACCGTCCGAAGCGTATCTGGCCCATCAGAAAATCGCGCAGGAACTATGGGCATCGCCCGGCTCGGATATCAGCGCGTATACGGCACGCAACGCGGATGCCTGCCAAGTATTCCGGATCCACCAGCGGCTGGAGCCTGGCGGTCAGTGCCCTCTATGGGAAACCAAAAAACCGGGGCGCATCGTTGGCATTCGTCTTTCTCCGGCAAGATCATTTTCGGGCAAAGATCGCGCGCTCGTTCTGCGGGCCTATTGGGATGGCGATTCACAGCCGGCCATCGTCGCACCGGTCGGCGATCTGTTCGGTTATGGCTGGGGGGAACCGGCCGTTCAATCCCTGCTGGTCGGAACAAACAAGGATGTCAATTACCTCTACTTCCCGATGCCCTTCGATGCGTCCGCTAGGATCGAAATCGTTTCAGAGCGCATGTCGGGCCCGCCGATCGAGATCGATGCCGAAATTGTGGTTGATCCGACTCCGCGGTCGGCGCATGAAGGGAAATTCTATGCTCTGTGGCGGCGAGAAAACCCGACAACAAAGGGGAAACCGTTCACCTTTATCGAAACCGATGGATGTGGGCACTTGGTTGGCTGTATTCAACAATCCCAAGGATTCGAATCAGGAAATACCTACTATTTTGAAGGGGACGATCAAACCACAATCGACGGGGAACTGGCCATCCACGGGACCGGATCGGAGGATTTTTATAATGGCGGCTGGTATGATGTTCCCGGCCGGTGGGAAACACGCCGTTCGTTTCCGCTGAGTGGCTGCCTCGGATATCAAAAACATCTTGGGCGGACGGGCGGATACCGGATCATGATCGGGGATGCCTACGCGTTTCGTAAAAGCATTCTCCACACGATTGAACATGCGCCGACAGCCAATAGCCTGATCAATGACTACTGCGGCACGGCATTTCTCTATCTGGATCAGCGCCCCACATGTCCATTCGAATTGCCTCCCGTCAAGAACCGTGGTGTCGTCGATTTAGAAAAGGTTGTTTTCGCAACCTGGTGGAATGTGCCAATCCATGCCTGGTCCTTCCAGAACGCACGCTTGTCCCGGATCCATGAAAACTTGGATGGCAAGGACCTCCGTTTTCTGTCGTTGCAGGCGGAGGGGATGGATAGTTTTGGCCATCCGTTCATCGCATTCACGTGCGAACTCCCGGCAGCCGGCCGGTATCGCATCAGCGTCGAGGCGGCACGGGGTCCCCATCAGGGCAAGGTCCAGCTATTTTGGGATGAAGCCCCGGTCGCTGATCCCGTCGATTTTTATGCGGCAGAGCGAGAAATGGGTGAACCACAATCCATGGGAGTTCTCGCGCTCGAGGAAGGGCCGAACACAATTCTGTTTAAAATCGTCGGCAAACATGATGATTCCGGAGGCCTCCGTTTCGATCTGCGGAATATCATTTGCGAGAAAGTTGATTAGGGGACCCAACGTAGCTGTCCATTTTGAACAGGCAACGGAGATAACTGAAAGGAGAATTCTCTGTTTGCTTTTGTATTTTCGGATGGGCCATTCTTGGGCACTGAATTATCCGCCTTGGCTGGGACCTTCGGTTTTTCCTGCTGAGGGGTCAGGATGAGCCGGACGTGGGTGCCAAGGGGTGGGATTCGCTCCGTGAATGCTTCAAAAGCCAACTCATCATTGCCCTGCGAACTCTCAATAGGCAGATCCAGCATCGCGGAAGAGAAATTCGAGACACAGATTAGATCTCCACTTTCGGCCTGATAGTGTTTGCGGTTGGTTTCTGGATTGTGCCAGAAGCCACTGCCGGCGAAAACCCAGGGATGGGCGAGCGCCTTGCCTGATTTCAAATCACGGACCCATTCTTGGGCTCGGGCGTTGTGCCGCTTCCCCTGCTCGTCCATCCAGAGGACTTGGATTTGGATGACGGTGCCTGTCGCTGGTTGGTATTTCGGATGGAACCGGGCGGGATGCCCTGGCTCGGCGCCGACATTCAGCAGCGCCGCATGAATCACGAATGCCTTCGAGTCGACCGATACGATTGATTCGTGTTCCTTTGTGCCGCGGGGGCAGGCAAACATTTCGAGCATCCCTTCCCGGAGCGAAATTCGGCCATCCACAATCACGGCACCCCGTTCTCGATGGATCCAAACCGCATCGTCCGGGGAGATGCGACGTGCCTGGTTGGGTGGGCCCATCCGTTGGGAAGGTGCCTTCGGTGCCTTGGCAGTCTCTCCGTCCGGATCGGCTGGTGTTTCATCATCGTAGCCAGGGCCTTGGGTTCTATCCGCCGTTGAATTGCCATTCTTGCCGGCCGGAGTGTTCTTGCTGGAATCGGGGGCTTGGTGAGCCGATTCCGGCGCGATAGTATCCGGATGGATTGGGGATGGACTACCCAAAGCAGAGGCTGCGGATCGATCCGCTCCGGCATTGCCAATGATCAGTACAATAACAACCCAGAAAGAGCGCATGGTTCTAATAGACGTGCGGGTAAGAATTGTGGATCGGAAAGAAACAAACGGAGTGTTTCCGGGACATTGCATGGAAATGAGGCGCAGTATGCCGGCTTCTTCTAGTGTAAGATACGCGTGATTCTCTTGCATCATTAATTGCACACAAGTCATCAAAAAACAAGGATGCCATGGCAACAACGACAACACACGAAGAGGAAATGACCGGGAAAACAGATCATTTTGGTACTTGGATGATGGAACGATCTGACGAGGGATTCTGGCATGCTTCGGCACCGAAACGGGTTGCCAGTCTATGTCGGCCTGGCGAAGGTGGCGATGGTTGGGCGGCGTGGGTGCATCATCTGCGAAACCGCCGGCGCCCAACTCCGCTGGAAAAGATCCTCGCTGGTTGGGAGGTTGCCCTGCTATGCGGCCTGCCTGCATCTTTCGTTACCACTCAGGGGCTCGTTGAAATTCAGCAATGGATCCGAGGGGGATCGGAAGATGCAAGGAATTTGGATGCGGTCGATTCCAGGTGGCAGAGCCAGACTGGGGCCGAGATGCCAACGGTCGAGGATGCATTATCTGCCTTGGCGGTTGTCCATGGCTTACCCAAAATGGCGGCAGCCCTTTCTCCCGACCGCTGGTGGTCCCTTTTGGAAAAGATCGTTGGCCTGGCCCGCGATGCGGCAGTGCTGGCGGTCGATTTTCAACAATCCCCAACGACCGTGCTGGCCATCCAACTTTTCGCGGGCGAACTCCCGCTGACTTTGGCATACGTTTTTCCTGAAATCCGCCCATGCCGTCAACTTCGCAAAGCGGGCGCCATGGCACTCTCCGCGGGATTGGTTGAACTCTGCGATGGTGAAGGCGTGATGCCCTACCGATTGGTTGATGTCCAGCGACCTATTGCCGCCTGCTGGGCGCGATGTCTGGCGATGGCACATTCCATGAAACGCCCGTGTTGGTCGGAGGACGCTCAGGTTCAGTTCGAATGGCATGTCCGCCAGGTAATCCGCCTCGCCCGGGCGAATGGCCAAATGCTGCTTAGCGAAATGGAGGAAATCCCTTCGTCTCCCGACCTTGTACGGACGATGATCCGATTGGCTGGGGATGCCTCCGATGTGGCCGCGGCCCAATCGCTGCCAGGGAAAGTCGTATGCCCATCCGATGCGACCAGATCCGCGGCGCCACCTGAGCCGAGCGTCCATTCCGAGTGGGCCGAATTCACGGTCCTAAGAACCGATTGGCGCCGTGGCGCGCCACGGATTGCGATCGGTTGTGACGGGCCGAGAATGGCGCTCGAGCTGGAAAATCGGCAACAGACCATCTTCCATGGTGTTTGGAATTTGGATGTCCGTGTCGCCGGCCGACAACGGCAACCGGAAGATGCATGGGAGGAGGCGTGCTGGTTTTCCGATGATGAAGTCGATTATCTTGAATTGGCTATCGATCTTGCGGGTGGCGGAAGATTGGAGCGGCAGATTCTACTGGCCAGAAAAGATCAGTTCCTGCTACTGGCCGATCATCTGATGACAGATCATGGGGCTGGCATTGAATATCAAAGCCTGCTTCCAATCGCACAAGACGTTGCATTCCAGGGTGAGACCAAGACGCGGGATGGTTGCCTGGTCGGGCAGGATCTGTTGGCGTCGGTCTTGCCGTTGGCCCTTCCCGAATGGCGCTGTAAAGACCAGCACGGTGATCTGAAAACCGCCCAAGGCGCCCTGATGCTCGTTCAAGAGACGCAAGGATCGAATATGAGCTGCCCGCTCTTTTTCGATCTCCGGCCGCAGCGAATGATTCATGAGCGGACGTGGCGACAATTAACCATTGCCGAGTCGCTCGAAATTCAACCCCCGGATGTTGCTGTCGGATACCGAATCCAATGCGGAAAACGGCAGTGGGTCATGTACCGTTCGCTCGCGCCATGTGGCAATCGGACGTTACTCGGTCAGAACATCTCTAGCGAGTTCTTCATGGGCCGATTCCTGCCGGATGGAACCACCGAAGAAATCATCGAGATCGAATTGGATGAGGAACTTTAAACTCCACAGGACGCCGGGGACTGGCTCATTTTTCGGCCCGTTTTGGTCTTTCCACCAGTTCGTGCGTGAAGGCCGAAAAATGTGCCTGTCCCCTTTAGGCCACGGCAAATGAACATGATCGAATTGCGTAAAACCGAGGATGGTATCCTCATACCAGTTCGGGCTCGAGCCGGTGCGAAGCGGAATGCCATCGAGGGCGAATACAATGGCCTGATGAAGGTCTCTGTAACGGCAGCGCCGGAGAAAGGGAAGGCCAACCAGGCCATCGTTGCCTTGCTGAGCGAACTGTTCGAGGTTCCCAAATCAGCGATCGAAGTCGTGGCAGGTAAAACATCGTCCCGGAAAGAGATACTGGTTCGCGGGATAACGGAATCGGATGTACAGGCGGCGGTCCGGGATCACTAATCCTCGTCGAATCGTACATCCAATATCTCAAACCGGTTGGTGCCGGCCGGCACATCGATCTCGACAATCGCGCCCTTTTTTTTGCCAAGGAGCCCCTGGGCGAGCGGGCTGGTCACATTGATACGGCCTGCGTCGTAATCCTCCTCGCCGGCGCCGACGAGTGTGAATTCTTCCGTATCGTCAAAATCGAGATCTTTAACAACGACTGTCGCGCCGAATCGGATTTCATCCTTCGGTAGCGTGTTGACGTCGATGATAGTCCCTCGAGCCAGCTTGTCACGGATGACGTTCGCTTTCGCCTGGAGGAGGCAGAGCGTTTCGCGGGCGCCGTGGTATTCGGCGTTCTCATTCAAGTCGCCTTCGGATCGAGCCGTGGCGATGCGTTGTTCGATAACCGGCATCCGCTCGTTCTGAAGTTCGTCCAGCTCGGCTTTCAGCTTGTTGTAACCGGCACGTGTCATCGGAATGGGATCGGACATGGCAGTATTGGAAGGAAAGAGGTGAGGATTCAATGAACATGCAGAAGAATAGAAACCCGGTTTTTGGAAAAACCGGGTTTCTGGTCGAGTTGCGAATCCGCGGAAAAACCGCTTAGTCAATCCGCAATATATATTAAAACATAACACAGGGCAGTACCTATTCGGAGGGAAGTTTGGCAAAAAATGGCACATTTTTGCATGCAAGCATCCTTGGGATCGCCTCGAAAAATTCTCATCTCCGCGCTGGAGAATGCGTGCCTGGGGCGAATTTCTCTTTTCTTCTAAGCTGCCCGTGCTGCTGGGACCATGGCCGGGGCAGGCAGGTCGAGGAGATCGCAATAGAGAGCAATGATCTGGCGATTATTCTCGACCGTGTCGAAAAGTTGTTCGGCGCGGCGGCGTGCAGCAAGCCCCATCTTCTTTCGGAGAAATGGATTATCGATAAGCAAGGCCAATGCATCAGCGAACACGGAGGCATCCTTGGGATCCACGAGCCGTCCTGTCTCCTCGGTGACAACTTCGCGGTTCCCGCTGATGTTGCTGGCAACACACGGAACACCGGCCGCGTGGGCCTCAATCAGAACACGAGGTAGGCCCTCCCATAACGACGGGAGCAGCAATATATCCGTTGCATGCAGTAGATTAATTGGGGATGATTGCCAACCGACAATATGAATGCGATGTGATACACCCGCTTTGGCGATTGCTTTTTCTAACGCTCCCTGGAGCGGTCCTTCGCCGGCCACAACAATTTTCCATGGATGCTCGATAGAACGTGCATCGAGTTCGGCAGCTATTGTTGGTAGGGAAAGCGGGTGTTTCTGATTGTCAAGACGTCCTAAGAATGAAATGATGACATCGTCTCCGAGTCCAAAGGAATGACGAAAATGCTTGCCAGAATTGCCGTTAATGGATGGTGAGAGTAGATTAAGGTCTGTACCGTTATAGATTGTCAAACAGCGGGTCTCAGGTGCCAATCGCATGTCGATCGCAAGTTGGCGATCTTCGTAGTTCACGAAGATTGTTCGATCGCAAATGGATGCTACCTGTGCCTCAATGCGGCGATAGGCGGCTGCGATAAGAGGACGAGTCTGGCTATGGAAAGGATAGCCGCGAATATGATTTATCACGATAGGGACTCCTGCTTGCCGGGCAGCGAAGCTGGCAATGGCGCGCGGCTTGGCCGACTGGTTGTGTACTAGCTGGAACCTTTGGCGGCGGAAAAGTCGTTTTAGGGCATAAAAAGCTCGGATATCCTTCCATGGTCGAATCGGCCGACCTAATTCCGGAATCAAATGACATGGTATGTCATAGCGTTTCAATTCATCAGTCAATGGGCCGGTCGATTGGCAAACGACATGAGGCTCGAACGTGTTGCGATCGAGATGTCGAAGTGTTTCGAGCATCGACCGTTGTACGCCGCTCATCAGCGGAAGCACCTGAACGTGGCAGATTGGAATCATCGCAGTTGAGTGAGTGAAAAGAGAAGATGCAGTTCGAGTAGTATTTTGAGGGATGTACTGGTTCCTAGGCTGCGGCTGCGGGATGATAGTAAGGCAATTGCATGACAGGATATTGGATCAGCTGCAAGTAACTTAGAGCTGCTTGCCGGGCGGAAAAATTGGTTGCGCGGTGTTGTAGTTCATTACTCCGCCTCGGCGCATCGAGCGCGTCGCAGATGGCCTTGGCCAATAACGCCGCGTTTCCAGGCGGGATAAGCGGCCCCCATCGCCCATGCTCCAGGATTTCGGCAGGCCCGCTCGGACAGTTCGTCGCCGCGACGGGGCAACCGCATGCTAGAGATTCCGTCAGGGCATTGGGAGAACCTTCGCGTTTCGAGGAGAGAACAAACAGTGAAGATCTTGAGAGCATTGCATAGGGATTTTCACAGTAGCCTGGAAGGTCGATGCAATCATCGAGGCCGAGCGAAGATCGCAGTTTTTCCAACATGGACCTTTGAGGCCCTTCACCGAAGATAACAAGCCGCATCGGTTTCTTTGTGCGAGCGATTGCAAAAGCACGCAGTAATGTGGCATAGTCCTTCGCCTCACAAAGCCTTCCAATCGAGACAATGATTGGCTCGCGGTTTGCCTGTGCCGCGGATGACCACCAGGGATGCGATGGTTGTTTTGCTGCCAGCTGTAGCAAGCGTTCATCGACTACGGGATTTGCAAGTACTATTGGGTAAGATCGTAGGGTACGTACCATGTTTTGGAAATCGGCTGCGACGCCTTGGGATACCGCGACCACTGCGTCTGCCCAAGGATAGGTCAAGCGAACTAGCGGCAGCAAGACAAAACGATGCCTCCACCGCCGCCAAAGCGCTCGCTCTGAAAGCAACCCGGAAATCTGGGTGGCCTCGGTAAGCACCAGACGCGACCGAGATCTAGAGAGCTTGTGCGCCGTCGCTGCGATTACATTTGCATGACTCATTCGAGTGATCAGCGCATATGGACGCCTTGTACGCAGGTAACGAGCTAGCGGGAACACGGCGCGCTGGACAGGACCGGCACTCAGGTCGACCAATGGAATCGAGGAATCAAGAGTGTCGATAAATTCCCCAGTAGCGCTGCTGAGAACAAACTCGACCGGTACTCCCAAAGATGTCATCGCATGGGCGAGGTTGATCATCATCCGTTCGGCACCTCCGCAGCAGAGCGAAGGTAGAAAAAACGAAATTCGTGGGAGTGTTTGGAAAATGGGCATGAGTGCATGCTTCGTACTACGTCGCAAACCACAGCCACTCGAATGAAACTGGACAAGCTAGCTTGGAACAAACGGTGCGGGATCGTAGAAGAGAGCCGGCACTAAGTCAATAGAAATTGCCCATGACCCCCGCCCTCGGGTGGGCTGATAAAAACTTAGCCAAAACAAGATCCCCCGCCCCCAACGCCGTTAAGTATTTGAGGGTGTCCGGAAATTGGGAGGGCGAGGCTCCTGCCGAGCCGGAAATCTAGGATTGGCATGCGGCTCGGCAGGAGCCTCGCCCTCCCGAAAACCGCAAATTCCAGCATATCGAATTCCCGGACACCCTCAAGTATTTTTATTAGTCTCTAAAACACCCTGTTTTACAAGTTTTTGCGTGTTTCGCTGGTTCGACTGTCTTCGACATAGGAATAACCATAACGCGTTCTTGATATGGAAGTTGCGGAAAAACCACAGGGGCATTTGGTTGAAGTTTTTATCAGCCCACGCCCTTGGGTGGCCTTCCCGGTCCCTTCCCACTTCCCGGAGCCCTCTCTGGGAACTTGGCCAGCGAATTCTGTCAACCTCTGTCTCATGGCCAAGGCTGTTCGCCAGTCGTTGATCGACTCAAGGGCCATTTCATGCTACGTATAGCATGGTTTTTTCAAAGACAAATTCGTTGCATCCTGATTTTCCACCGCAGGTAGTCAGTTTACTGAGAACGAATCCCTGCTGTTGATAAAAATCAAAAATACACTCAGGCATAGCGACCTCAAACGGATAACCGCCTAGCCAATCCAGATAGTCGTACCAAAACGACATCCCGCGCCTGGGTCGTGACTGCCTCCGTAGCGCCCCGATCATGATGCGTCCAAAGAATCGCCAAAGATGCCCAGATATGATCACGACTTTCAACGATGGATACTGATTATAGAGTCTCTTTACGACCTTCCAATAGGAGCTTATCCAATGTTGATCATTATAAATCGAGATATATAGTTTTCCTCCAGGGGCTAAGAGAGGAGGAAGATTATTGAATGCCTGCCACATCGCACCGGTATGATGCAAAACTCCCCATGAATACACTACATCGTATTCTCCTAATGATGACATGAATTCTGCATCTAAAACTGATCCTTGTGAGATGATCCATTGATTGTCATCAGGATAATATTGATGTTTCAATGCCGCTGTCGTTGCGACCGAATGATCATCATAATCAAACGAGTATACTGAAGCCCCCAATATTCTTGCCGCTAAAGAGAATAGTCCGCTACCGCATCCAATATCTAGGAAACGTCTTCCTCTTAGATCTTCGACGCCAAGCATGGAGACAAGAGAGGCCCTCGCGGCATCGATTCGTTCACTGTTTACAACGCGGAGATATTTTTCCCAGTTTTTTCCAAAGGCAAAACGGGACTCCTTACCATTAATATTGTGCGATATATCCTGTTGATTATTTATTGGCATAATAGTTGTTATTTAATGAGGCCATTGATAATCTTAACGACACATGGGGATGACAATAATTATTTCCACCATTGGCAATTTAACGTTTGCACCTATATAGGGAAGGAAAGGGTGAAGCAGCGGATGATAATCGCGGATCTCGAACGTGTGCTGGATCAAATATGAAATTCTGTGAAAAAGGTACGTGCACCCATTGCCAGAGGAAGTGTATTTGTGCCCATGTGAATACGAATGATATCTGGACACGTTGCCGCACACCCAGGAAATCTTCTGAAGCTGCATAGAATAAAATTACCACGAAAACATACCAGGCAAGCAGACGAAAAAATCGATTCTTACCAATCAGATTTATAGCACCGAGTAGGGCTGGCAAGAAGAATATCCAATGGGCTAGAGAAGGAATGTAGAGGAAAGAGTAACTTGACTGAACTGCCCAAGGCTGAGGTGTCAGTGAGAACCGCAGAGCATTTCTGAAAAGGATCAATGGATTTAATGTATCCTGAAAGTAGTGCCATGGTCCCAGCATCGCGGTTACAAATCCGATCGCCAGGAAGAACAGAATCTTTATTGGATCTCGGGATTCAAATAATAACCAGGCAACCAAGCCAATTGCCATCAGGATGGGAATGTAGAAGCGAATGTATTGGAATAGTAGCAAGATGATTGCGAGCATGACTCCAGAAGATAGTGATTTATCTCGGAAACAACGCAATCCAAACAGAAATGCTGATATCGTCAAAAGCTGGATGATACTGTCCTTGAGATTCAAGAATGAAGACCATGCCACAGTATCCCAGTGCAATAAATAAAATATTGTAATGGCATCTCGATAGGCACGATCAAATCCAATCTCGCGCAACAAGTGAGAAAACATGTATGCTGAAATAAACGTGATGAAAACGTTTGCAACGACCGGTGAATAGTAATGGTCGCCAAGAAGCCACATCCAAGAGAACGTCCACCAGGAATATAAAATATGTCTACTACCAGACAATGAATGAAGTGTATCAATGCCTTCGGGACTAAGAATGGAAAATGGTGTTAAACCAAGTTCGAGCAATGCATATCCTTGTTCGCTGTAATCAATGTCATCAACAAGCGTCCATGTACCATTGTAAAACCATGCGATATAACTGATTGCGATTGCCATGCGCGCGGCTGCCAGGACGATTGCCCATCGCAACGGTATTACGCGTGATGCAACGTAGGAACATGCGACGAACAGTCCGATCGCAATGATTTGCAGTTCAATGGTCAATCCATATCCCAACGTTTTATTCCTCAAAACGATGTTTCAAAGGCCTCAGGAGCATCTATAAGGGGGCTAGTCTCGAAATACATTTGTTTTCGTTCTTTGCTCGAAAGAGACTAATGATGACAGAATAGGAATTGTTCTTTGCGATTACTGTGAAAAAGGAGATGGAGAGGTACTGGATTTGATCGTTTTGTGTCAAGATCGGCTCCTGGATGTATCTCATTAGTATCCACCCCGATAACCTGGCATATTTTGGATCCGAACACCACCTGCCTTCACTAGTGATCGACCACTATTCGAAAGTGATTATTCGTGGTTTGATATGGCTGGCAGCCGACTGCCAGAACGGACTCTAAATTGGATATTTCATAAATATTATCGTGAGATGCCGTATGTTGCTTGCTCGTCAGGGAGGCGACCTAGGCAAGACAGGAAAAATACGTTGCCAAATTTTGGCCCTGATCGAATCTCTCGAGAGCGAAAAGACCAACTTGCCCATTCGTCCGTCCTTCGTTGGATTAGCATTGCACGGTTCCTGCCATCTTGTTATCAAACGCTTAATTCAGGACGAGTTTATCTCATTCCGAGAAGAAATTGCGAATGGTTCCTAGGGCCTTGCATTTTCCCGCACCGAAAGAACCACCCAGATAACGAATCGGATATGAAAATTTTATTATTATCCGCATCTTATCGCGGCGGCGGAGCCGAGCGCGTGCAAATCACGTTGGCCAGAGAATTCCTGCGGCTTGGGCACTCTATCCATTTCATTGCATTTGAGGATGATGGCCCATTGCATTCTCACATTCCCGAGGGTGTTCATCTAACGTGCTTTTCAACAAGTCGAGTAGCATCTGCAGTCGTCCCGCTTGTACATTTTTTGCAAAAAGAAAAGCCTGATGTCGTCATTGCCGCGATGACACATGTGGGTCTCATTGCATGTATTGCCAAACGAATTGCCAATTGGCGTGGGAAACTGATGATCCGCCTTGATGGTTCGCAACGCCAATGTAGGGACATGGTCCCATTGTGTAAGCGACTGGTGCAGAACTTGCTGCAGCGGTTTCTGTTTCCTCGAGAACATGCAATGATTGCTGTGTCAAACACTATTGCCAAGGAATTCATAGAAGACTTCCGCTTACGGAATTGTCATGTACTTCCCAATCCAGTGGCAACCAGTTTTCGTGAGAACAATGATTCTATGATGCCACAACATCCGTTCTTTGAGTCCGGAGAGCCAATTATTATCGCAATTGGACGCTTGCACAAAGAAAAGGGATTCCATTTTCTGTTGAAGGCATTCGCCGTTTTAAACAAGTCACGTAGCGCGAAGCTACTGATTCTTGGTGAGGGCGGGGAAAGATCGCATCTTGAATCTGAGATCAAAAGATTGGGTATTAGTTGCCATGTAGATCTCCCAGGTTTTATCGATGACCCTGTTGCCTACCTGAAGCAGTCGTCTGTCTATGTACTCTGCTCGGAAACCGAAGCATTTGGATTGACATTAGTTGAGGCTCTTTCCACGGGGATTCCAGTGGTTTGCACACGGACGGCAGGATCGCGCGACATCGTGACTCATCAGGAGATTGGAGATTTTATTGATTATGGCGACACGCATGCTCTTGCGGCTGCACTCCAGCGAGCGATCGATACGCCCAATCAGAATCGCGAGATACGTATCGCCAGGGCTGCGGACTTTGCGCCGGAGCGAATCGCGCGGCAATATTTGCAATTGATTATCAACAGCGAGAAGACTTGCAAGCATCCATGTTATTTGTAAAGGAGATTCGTGTTCTTCTGGCCGCACTGTGTTTTTTAACAGCATGCAGAGCCTGGTGGGACATGACCACGAAATATCCAAGATTATAGTAAGTAACTGAGCATGAAACTCATTATCTTCATCATGGACGGTATGCCGGACGACAACGTTATATCGGGTGAGACGCCTGTTGAGTACGCGAAAGCGGATTGTCTTCACAACATTGCCCGGCAGTCACATCCTATTGTTGTGAAAACAATATACAATGGTCTTCCAGTCGGCAGCATTGTTGCGAATCTAGGTCTTCTCGGCTATGATCCCTACAAGTATTTTCCCGCCGGACGTTCGTATTTCGAACTCCGGGCAAGATATGACGGGCCCATTGGTGAAAACGATCTGATCCTGCGCTGCAACACGATATCCCTCAATGGCAATGACGAGATCGCGGATTTCACGGCAGGGCAGATTCCCGATGAGGTTGCGAAGCAAGTCATATTGGAAATGTCCAAAAGACTTCCCCCAAAATACGAGTTGGTTCATGGTAAAAACTACCGTAATGTTCTAGTTGTCAGAGACTCTTCTCTTAAACCTCGGGATATGATTTCCTTCGAGCCACATTCTCGAATTGGATCCAACATTTGGGATTTACGAATCATTCAGGCGAACCGAAAGCTCTCACTTCGTCAGAATTGCGAATTGCGCTACTTGAATTCGGTATTGTATGGTTCGATTCAAAGCCTCGCCGAAATCAACAGTAGGATCAACTCGAAGGCCAACATGCTTTGGTTCTGGGAACCATCATACCCAGCAAAGATGTTCAATTACCGCGAGCATACTGGATTCTCAAAACCTTGGATTATTGCGGGTTCTGATTTTCTTCATGGAATAGGAATAGAAGCTGGCATTGCCTTCGAGATCAATGACCGCTACACCGGTGAAAGTGACACTGATTTTTCGGGCAAAGGCCGAGAGGCGGTTCGAAAACTCAGGGAAGGTGTGGATTTTCTGTATTTACACGTTAACGCCACGGATGAGGAATCTCACCAAAGAAAATTCATAAGCAAGGCCAGGATGATCGAGGAGATAGACAGATCAATAACCGGTCCACTCTATAACTATGTACGATCTTCCGACGAGGAAATTGTCATGGTGATTGGAGGGGACCACTACACATCCTCGGCATCTGGTAACCATTTGGAGTCGGATGTACCACTGATTGTCTATCATGCGCAAAAACCAGGCTATCTTCTTTCACGCTATTCAGAAAGGGAAATCCTCAACCATGCTGGCCCGGTGATTGAGTCAACATGTCTGATCAACATGCTCCTAAGCGGAGAACTGCTCGAAAAGGGCCCATGCGGGGGGAGGCACGAGAGATGTGCTGCATGATGGCACCACTTTTCTTTCGGGTACTATTTCGAAAAGGCTATGTTCTGTGGAACGGTTCGCGGAATGCATTGTGCCTGAATGCTCGAATGCTGTGGGCCAAATTGCGCGGTCGTGGTACCCTCGTCTTTAACTTCAATTCTGTCACTCAACTCCCGCATCTTGAGCCGGTCATCATCAAGTTGCGAGACCATGCGAATTCGAAGCGTCTTTCGTTCTTTATTCTAACAGCGCCTTCCGACATTGCCGAGATGAAGCGGAAGCTTGCCAATATACGGCTGTATACCCCAGTCTTCTCAATTTATTCTTCGAGATTATTGTTATTATGCGATTTTTTTCTATCCGTTGATCAATGCACGATCTATCCATTCCTTGGCTGTCGTATCCGGGCTTGCTCATTTCATGGGCAGCCATCTAAAGGAAATACATATCCGCGCTTCAATTACAAAAGGATTAACACACTATTCTTCTATGGTCCTTTAATGCGCGATCACTATATGGAGACCAAACAAACTGAACCTGCTTGGCCTGATATTGATTGTTATGACATTGGCCAACCTTTATCAGACCGCCTGTTCAACAATCGCTTGGATAAAGTTACGGCGCGCCATCGGTTGGCCATAGAGACGGACCGCTTCACGGTTCTTTATGCACCGTCATTTGAATACTGTTCCTCGATGGCAACTCATGGGACGAAAATCATTGATGCGATTATGGATATTGGCTTGACCGTTATTGTCAAGCCCCATCCCGCATTTTACCTCCGCAATCGATTTTCTGATGAATTCAACCGAGATATTCCCAATATCCGGGATTGGTATGCGCAGGTTGAAAGATACGATTCGATGCCCCAATGCGTTTTCCGCAAGGATGATTCACTTGATGCGGTAGCGGCAATATCAGCGGCCGACATTATGCTCACCGACTACAGTGGCGTCGCATTCGATGGGATACTACTCGACCTCTGTATGATCTACTGGGATTGTCCGCTGCTATACTCAGAGTATCTGCCGCGGAGGTACGGAATCGATGGCAATCGTGCACGGAACAATCTTGCATGCAATGTGGGGCGGGATGCGGGCATTGTCGTCCATAATGTTGAGGAGCTTGCGGAAGCTATCGCGGTATACCGAAAAAATTCAAGATACAAAGCCCAGGATCGCGAGGAGGTGCGGGAAAGACTCCTTTATAATCCTGGTATTGCCGCAGAAGCAATGGCCCGCAAGATCGAGGAAATAATGGGAATAAACAATGATTGATAACGAAAAGAACGTGTCGTTTTGGGATAAAGTTGCTGAACGTTCTAGGCCTGGTAATGGACCGCTTGCCGGCATGTTGATGGAAGGAAGTGAGTTCGAGGCTCTCTATCGCTGTCGTGCCGAACAGAGTCACCTATTAAGAATGTTCAGGCCAACAAAAGAGACGAAAGTTCTCGAGATCGGTTCTGGTGGAGGACGCTGGGGGTTCTGGTTCGCGGATAAGGTTAAAACCTATGTTGGTATCGATTTGAGTCCGAAAATGACCGAAATCGCCGAGGCGGAACGGATTCGTCGTGGTCTTTCCAGTGTCCGTTTCGAATGCGCGCACTTGCTCGACTTCCACGACGATACCAAGTACGATCTCATCTATTTCTCTGGTGTATTGCAATATATGGACGATACAGTAGTCCAGAAGTGCATCGAAAAAGCTGCATCGATGCTCTCGGACCAGAGCATTATTGTCTCGCGCGATACGGTACAAACGAAAGAACGTGTCCAGAAACAGGGCGAATACCCTGTTATTTACCGCAAAGCGATGGAATACATTGCGTTCTTTAGTGCAGCGGGATTCAACCTTGAATACTCTGAGATTTCCTATCCGCACAAACGTTTTACTGGTATTGCCAGCCGTTTGTACAAATTCCCTGGGGTATCATACCGGCTAGCATACGTCGTGCGAGATATCCTCTGCCAGATCGATAACGCGCTCGGGAATCCGGAATTTCTGAAAACAAGCCACCACAGGGCCATGGCGTCGGCAGACAATCCGCAAGAACATAGGTTTTTCAAGTACGTGAGGAAATCATGAAGAAATGCAACGGCGAGCTGACGGTTGGCGTTATCGGTGGAATGGGTCCCTATGTGACCTTGGCGTTCTTTCAATGTGTGTTAAAACATACCCCAGCAAAAAAGGATTGGGAACATCTGCACATTATCATCGATAATAACCCGTAGATTCCCAGTCGTACTCGGGCGTTCCTATTCAACGAGGCGGATCCAGTACCGATGATGCTAGAAAGTGCGAACATGCTTCGTGCGGCGGGTGCCGATTTGGTTGTCCTGCCATGCAATTCAGCCCATTACTTTCTTCCACGAGTACGCCAACAGACCGATGTCCCTTTCATTGACATGATTGATGAAACATCTCGGTTCGTTCTGGCTAGTGATGCGAAGGTCGTCGGTGTGCTTGCCGGAGAAGTTACAGTCAAGGGTGGACTATATGAACAGCGAATGGTGAATGAAGGTAATTAAAGTACTGCAATTGAAAGACTCGGAACAGAAGTATGTGCGAGATGTGATCGAGGATGTCAAGCAGAACCGGGTGAACCGAAAGACGCATGAGAAGCTGCGAACGATGATTTGCAATTTAGAAAATCAAGGTGCTGACACGATTATTCTAGGTTGCACGGAGTTACCTATGGCAATGGCCGGAGTTTCAACCGATTGTGCGATTGTCGACAGCATGGCTGTTTTGGCACAATCTGTCGTTCGGCAGGCAAAAGCCAGCACGATGCCTACAGAGGACAGACGGCCCACATGACTGGCGAAAAACCTACTAACCTCAGGCTAGCAGTGAGGAATTCGGGATTCGGATTCTGTTCGCTTTCCTGTCGCCTAGTCGGATCGTCGCTAGCATTTATAATCATCGCTCGTCTGCCAAGTGTCAGCGTTTCCGACTTCGGCCAACTCACATATGCGACTGCCCTGACGGCCCTGTTTGTGATGATTTCTCAGTATGGTCTGGTTCCACTTCTGGTTCGCGATATCGCGGCCGACTTCTCGCATTTGCAATCCTATGTTCGCTCGGCTTTTGCATTGCATCTCTTACTCTCCTTAGCAGGGCTTATCGTTCTATATAGTTATGTTTCATGTATCGAAATGACAAGCCAGGGACGCATGATATGCGCTCTTATCGCAATTGCGTTCTATCTAGGTTCGTTCTCCACAGATTTCCATGCAATTTTCCAGAGCCAAGAACAAATGCATATTGAACTCATTGGAATCGCATTCGAGAACGTATTGCTGGTTATATTGACTCTTTGCGCATTTGTATGGCAGCCAAACATTGTAGGTGTAGCATGCATCTTTCTAGTCGTGAAGAGTGCTGCGTATATTTTGAATTATGTCCTTTGTGGGTGGCTTATCTTGTGGATATATCCAATTCTAGATTGGAAGTTATGGCTCAAGCTGCTCCGGGAGGCTACACCCTTTGCTTTAGCTGGTATGATTGCTCTGGGTATTGTTCAATTGGATACAATACTGCTGCGCGAAATAAGTCCTGGCGATCGGGAGTACAGCGTTGGCCTATACCAGGCAGCAATTCGCCTGTTCCTGGTACCGATGCTGTTGCCACAGATTGTACTGAAGGTGTTTCTGCCACAACTATCACGAATGCATGTTAATCCAGGGAAAGGTCTGGTTTACGATTTAGGACGGATAAACCATATTCTATTGACGCTAGGCTTGCTTATTGGGCTTGTCACATTGTTTCGTGGCACCGACCTAATCCGGATGTTTTACGGGGAAAAACTCGCCGATGCCGGGCCTCTCCTCCAGGTTCTCGGAATCACGATCATGATGCGATTCGGTGCTGCTTACAATCTTTATTTCACAATTCATAACCGCGTTTGGTTCCGGGTTCTGAGTGGTCTTCTAGGACTTGTTGCTGTCGTCGTATTTGACTGGATTCTTATTCCGTTATATGGCCCCCAGGGTGCAGCGTATGCCTCGGTGTTGGCGCATGGCGTTTACTGGGTGCCTTTTCTAGTGGTTATCTATACAAGCGAGCGCACCATCATCCTGGGCTGGCGACTGATACCAGCGTTGGGAGCAGCTATGGTGCTAACCATGTTGCTATACATCACATCAACGATTAATTTGTTGTATATGTTGCCCGTTTATATGCTTGTAATTGCATTTCTTGTATTCTGGACGATGCAGCGGGGCGATCGTAAAAAAATATTCGGCCAACTAAGCTTAATGGGAGCCTGAACCAATGGCAAACTCACACACCTCTGCGATTATTCTCGCGGCCGGATTGGGCAACCGGTTGCGGCCGTTTACCGATGACAGACCAAAATGTCTGGTAAACTTCCTCGGAAAACCCATCATCATAAGGATGATCGAACAGTTGTCATCTGTTTGTGTGGAGGAGGTCACAATTGTCTGTGGATATTGTTCAGATGTTTTGCGTAAGGAACTTGGTTCGAAGACTTGTGGAATCAGAGTGAAATACATCGAAAATGAGAAATACGCGGAATCAAATAGCATGTATTCTTTGTGGATGGCTCGTGAGCAGTTGGCCCGTGGTGGATTTGTGATCGAGGGTGATGCCGTCTGTGGTCCCCGTTTGATCCCCGGCCTGGCGCAACGGGGAGTAAACCAGGCTTTCTGGGCGGGGCAGGGCTATCGAGGTGAACTGGACGGTTGCGTGCTGACGAGAAGAGTTGAAGATAACCGAATTACCAAGCAAGAGATCGTTAAAAACCCTGTTCCTGGCAAGAAGCAGAATCAATATAAGAGTACAGGAATCCTTTCATTGAGTTCAGATTATGGAACATCATTCACAAAATGGTTAGATGACGATGTTGCTATAGGAAACATCAATATTTACTACGATCTTGTTATCGCCAAGCACCTAGAGGAAAAACCTATCTATATCCATGACATCGGAGCCGAGCCCTGGTTCGAGATTGACACAATTGATGATCTTGCTATCGCTGAAAGCCGCTTCCATTAATAATATGTAGTCGTGACGCTTGTATTCTTCCAGCAGGCCGAAAAATGATGCCTGATATTCCACACATGCCCGGATCTGTTGTCTTCGGTACGGTGCATTAGCTTCGCCGCTTTCTACATTTCGTGTGGCAAAGTCGGATTTTTCTCCGCCAGGCCGGTATTCATGACCTATATTTTAATTGTCGGGTAGGCTGTGGATGCCCGACAAAAATGCCTTTTCCGACTGTCCTATTCTGGATTTAGGCCGCCCCCTCTTCGGCCACGTCGGCGATTTCAACGCTTACGTAA
>JAFGFZ010000452.1 GCA_016930815.1 Pirellulales bacterium
AGCGATTTCCCCTACTCAGGAACCTCTCATGAGCATTCTCGACACGCCTAGTTACGATCGCATCAACGACTATGCGTCGGTCAAAATTAGCCTGGCGCGGCCCCACGATATCCGGAGCTGGTCGTTTGGTGAAGTGAAGAAACCGGAAACAATCAACTATCGAACGTATCGTCCGGAAAAAGACGGACTCTTTTGCGAGAGAATCTTTGGCCCTGAAAAGGACTGGGAGTGTGCGTGCGGGAAATACCGCGGTATGAAATATAAGGGAATGATCTGCGATCGTTGCGGCGTGAAAGTCACCCACAGTCGGGTCCGCCGCAAGCGCATGGGCCACATCGAATTGGCGGCACCGATCGTCCATATCTGGTTCTTCAAGGCGATGCCAAGCCGGCTTGGAAGCCTCCTGGCGATGCGGACGACCAGTCTGGAAAAAATTATCTATTTCCAAGACTATGTCGTGGTTGATCCGGGTGAGACCGATTTGAAACCCCAGCAGCTGCTCACCGAAGAGGAATACCGCCAGATGCGTGTGAAATATGGAGAGACCGCGTTCGATGCGGATATGGGGGCTGAAGCCATCCGAAAACTATTGCGGAACCTCGACCTGGTCCAGCTATCCGACAGCTTGCGGGAGGAACTCAAAGAGACCGGTTCAAAACAAAAAGCCAAAGATTTAATCAACCGGCTCAAGACGGTTGAAGCCATCCGCGACAGCGATAACAAACCAGAGTGGATGGTCTTGGACGTGATTCCGGTGATCCCCCCCGATTTGCGACCGCTTGTCCTGCTTGACAGCGGCAATTTCGCGACGAGCGACCTGAACGATCTCTATCGCCGCATTATCAACCGGAATAACCGACTCAAGAAACTGGTCGATCTGAATGCTCCCGAGGTCATCATCCGGAACGAGAAGCGCATGCTCCAGCAATCGGTGGATGCCCTGTTTGATAACAATCGATGCAAACGTCCTGTCCTTGGGAGCAGCAATCGCCCCCTCAAATCGTTGACAGATATGATCAAGGGGAAACAGGGCCGTTTCCGCGAAAATCTACTCGGAAAGCGGGTGGACTATTCGGCTCGTAGCGTGATTGTTGTCGGTCCCTCACTGAAACTCCACCAATGCGGTTTGCCCAAGAAAATCGCGCTGGAATTATACCAGCCGTTCATCATTCGGCGCCTGAAAGAACTCGATCACGCAGACACGATCAAGAGCGCCAAGAAGATGCTCGAACGCAAGGATGAGCAAGTCTGGGATATCCTCGAAGAGGTCATCTGCAATCATCCGGTTCTTCTAAACCGGGCACCCACGTTGCACCGGATGGGTATTCAAGCATTTGAACCGATCCTGGTTGAAGGGAATGCGATTCAACTTCACCCGCTGGTCTGCAAGGGCTTCAACGCGGACTTTGACGGCGACCAGATGGCAGTACACCTGCCACTGTCGATCGAAGCCCAGGTCGAGGCCCACACGCTGATGATGAGCACCCACAACATCTTCAGTCCCGCGAATGGCCAGCCAATTATCAGCCCCTCTCAGGATGTCGTGATGGGTTGCTATTACTTGACGATGAATGTCCCAGAAGCAAAAGGCGACGGCATGGCATTCAGCTCGCTCGAAGAAGTCGAGATGGCCTATGCCGCGGGGAAGGTGGGGACCCATGCCTCGATCAAAGTGCGGTTGCCCCGGAATCGCTGCCTGCGCGACGATGTGAATAAAAAAGATGCCTATGGCAAAGTCGTCTCTACCACGGTCGGCCGCGTGATCTTCAACATGGTACTTCCCCAGGGGATGCCATTTTACAATACACCCCTCCGATCGGGTGAACTGGCTCGGGTCATCTCCGACTGTTACGAAATCATCGGGCGCCGAGCCACGATTGAATTGTTGGACGATATGAACCGGCTGGGCTTCCGCGAGTCGACTCGAAGCGGATTATCATTTGCGACGGACGATCTCGTGACCCCTGTAACCAAGCCCCAGATTATCAGCGAGGCGGAGAAGCAAGTCCTCAAAACCAACAAAAACTACCAACGTGGGATCATCGCCGAAGGAGAACGGTACAACCTCGTCCTGGATGCCTGGACGCATGCCCGTGAACAAATCACGAGTGAAATGATGACTGCCCTCGAAAATGATTTCCGCGAGGGGGGCTATGTCAATCCGATCTTCCTGATGGCCCATTCGGGTGCCCGTGGAGGCGTCGAGCAGATGCGCCAATTGGGTGGGATGCGGGGCTTGATGGCCAAACCATCCGGAAAAATCATCGAAACTCCAATCAAGGCGAATTTCCGCGAAGGCCTGACGGTTCTGGAATACTTCAGTAGCACGCACGGTGCCCGGAAGGGATTGGCCGATACGGCCCTGAAGACGGCCGATTCGGGGTACTTGACCCGCAAGTTAGCGGATGTCGCCCAAAACGTGGTGGTGACGATGCACGATTGTGGTACGACCCAGGGGATTACGAAGGGAGTCATTTATCGTGGCGAGAAAGTCGATATCGGCCTGGCGGATTCCATCCGTGGCCGCGTGAGTCGAACGAATATCGTCAATCCAATTACGGATGAAGTGATTGTCAGTGATAGTGAATTGATCACGGCCGATATCGCCCGCAAGATCGAAGAACTCGGATTGGAAAAGATTCAAGTCCGCAGTGCGATGACTTGCGAAGCACCGCTAGGAGTATGCCAACTATGTTATGGAATGGACCTGGCGACGGGAGCGTTGGTCGAAGAGGGCATGGCGGTTGGGATTATTGCGGCACAGAGTATCGGCGAACCGGGAACTCAGCTAACGATGCGGACGTTCCACATCGGAGGGGTTGGTCAGCGTGATGTGGAAGAGAGTGATATCAAGGCCAAGAGAGATGGTTTCGTTCGATTAATGCGGCTCAATGCGGTTCTCAACGATGCTGGCCAGAAGGTCGTCCTCGGCCGGAATGGCGAAATTGCCCTCGTCGATGAAAAAGGCCGCGAAGTCGAGAAGTATGAGGTGCCAAACGGAGCGCTGCTCCGTGTGGAGGAAAACGATCAGGTGGTCGCTGGTACCGTCCTCTGCGAATGGGATCCGCATAGTATTCCGATCCTTGCCGAAACGAGTGGCCGGGTCAGATACGAAGATATCAAGGAAGGTGATACGATGCGGATCGAAAAGGATGCCATGGGGAACATCCGCCGTGTCATTATGGAACACAAGGGCGACCTCCAGCCACAGATTGTGATTGAAGATACCAAAACCGGGCAGATCCTTGACTTCCACTATATGCCCGAACGGGCCCATATCGAAGTCAAGGAAGGCGATACGATCTCCGCAGGTACTCTGTTGGCCAAGACGCCGCGGGAAGCTTCCGGGACTCAGGATATCACGGGCGGTTTGCCGCGAGTCACGGAAATTTTTGAGGCCCGCAAACCAAAAGATCCTGCGGTCATTGCCGAGATTGATGGCGTGGTCGAACTTCTGGGCGAGAAAAAACGAGGGAAGCGCACGATCGTCGTTCGTAGCGAAACAGGCATCGAATGCGAGCACCTTGTATCACATACCAAACATCTGCGTGTCATTGGGGGTGATTTTGTCAAAGCAGGCGAATCACTTGTCCATGGCCCGCTCGTTCCACACGATATCCTCCGGATTTCCGGCGAAGAGGCCGTGCAGCAATATCTTGTTCGGGAAATTCAGAACGTTTACCGCAGCCAGCGCGTTGAAATCAATGACAAGCATATCGAGATCATCGTCTCGCAGATGCTGCGGAAGGTCCAGGTTGAAAATCCAGGTGACACGAACCTGTTGCCCGGCAGTGTGATGGACAAGTTTGAATTCCGCACGGCAAATGAAAACCTGAATAAATGTGTTCGCATCGTCCAGCAAGGCGACAGCGATTTTGCCGAGGGAATGGTGGTCCCCCGTGAAACATTCGAACAGGTCAATGCCCAGATCGAATCGCTCGATGGGAAGGTTGCGGTTGGAACGAAACCGAAAATGGCGACGGCTTCGACCCAACTTTTGGGGATCACAAAAGCGTCGGTCCAGAGCGCGAGTTTCATTTCGGCGGCCAGTTTCCAGGAGACAACGAAGGTGCTTACAGAGGCTGCTCTGTCTGGCAAGACAGACCGGCTGGTGGGCTTGAAGGAGAACGTGATTCTGGGCCATTTGATTCCAGCCGGAACGGGTTTCCGAACCATCCACGAATCCGAGGTCCGCATCCGTCCAACGGCACTCGATGATCTGACGGCGCCGCGGGAAAATATCCTGGATCGCGAATTCCCGCTGTTGAAAGTCGCGACAAGTGAAGGGGCCGCTGTCGGGACATCGGGGAATGATCCGTCGGGGGATGGCCAAGGGAAAGATAGACAATCAGGGGACGGTACACCCGAGGATAGCCCGGTAAGCCACGAAGAGAACCAGCCAGCCTCCGCTCCCGAACGGCCACCTGCCAGCAGTTTGGATGCGCTCCTTGGCGAAGGGAGTGCCCCCGATGCAACAACGAGTGAATAGAATCGTCAAGAATTCCAATTGACATTCATTGCAATGATTATAGACTGAAAGGTTCCATACATAAAAGTTCTTAGAGAATCGAATCACCATGCCTACAATCAACCAACTCGTCCGCCGGCGGCGGAAAGCGAAACGGAAATTCAGCAAAGCCCCGGTGCTTGACCGGTGCCCCCAGAAGCGAGGCGTCTGCTTGCAAGTCCGGACGATGACTCCAAAGAAACCAAATTCAGCCCTGCGGAAAATCACGCGAGTCCGGCTCTCCAATGGAAAAGAAATGACGGTTTACATTCCCGGTGAGGGTCATAGCCTCCAGGAACATAGTATCGTGCTTGTGCGTGGTGGCCGAGTCCGGGACTTGCCAGGTGTCCGTTATCAGGTAGTTCGCGGCGCTCTGGACACGCTTGGCGTCGACGGTCGCAAGCAGTCGCGCAGCCGTTACGGGGCAAAGAAAAATTGAGGGAACTATGGGCCACATTACTTCGAGTCGCAAGCAACTGAAACCGGATCCCAGATTTGGATCGATCCTGGTATCCAAATTCGTCAATTGCTTGATGCATGATGGCAAGAAAAGTGTTGCCCAGGGTGTTTTCTACAGCGCCCTTGACATCATCAAGAAACGGCTCCCCGATGTGGAACCCGTTGATGTTTTTACACAGGCCGTTGAGAATATCAAGCCTGCGATTGAAGTCCGTAGCAAACGGGTCGGCGGTGCCGCGTATCAGGTACCCATGCAAGTCAACAGAACCCGGCAGCAATCGCTGGCTATCCGGTGGATCTTGATGGCGATTCGGGAAAAAAAGGGCCGGCCGATGTGTCAAAAGCTGGCCGACGAATTGGTGGCCGCTTACAATCGTGAAGGTGCTGCGATGGCACGCCGCGAAAACGTCCATCGGATGGCCGATGCCAACAAGGCATTCGCGCATTTTGCATGGTGATCACTCGACTGGGTTGTGAGCACAGGCCACGCTCAAAAAACTCAGATGCTGAAATAATGCCGGGAGGCAAGCCATGCACGATTGGCCTTGGCGAATGGTGCCGTTGATTCTTTGTATTCTTCTTGGAAATGCCACTTTCGCTGTGGTGCCACCGGCAGACGCAGAGCAGGGGAACTTACCATGCGTGGCGACATTCCGGTGCGATATCACGCCTCCCCTGGGCGAGCCGATGATCTCGTGCGATAAGTTGTCGGTGGTCGAGCAACCACTGTTGGCCAAGGGGGTCGTGCTTGACGCGGGCGGGAAGCGGTATGTGATATGCGCGCTGGATTGGTGCGAATTGTGCAATGGTTCGCACGCGGCATATTGCCAAATCATTGCCACGGCGGCCGACACGATTCCCAGTCGTGTCGCCATCCAATGCGTTCACCCGCACACCGCGCCAGTTGTCGATATGGACGCCCAACATTTATTGACCCAAGCTGGATACCCGGACCTGCACCTGAAGTTCCAGACATGGGAAGACGTTGGCTCACGATTGGCCGCCGCAGTGAAGGAGTCGCTCGGCAAGTTCGAGCCGTTCGACCGTATTGGTACCGGCCAGGCCAAGGTGGATCGAGTTGCCGCCACCCGGCGCCCCATGGATGCATCAGGCAAGATTGCCGTCCGCTTCAGTACGTGCGCCGATCCCAGAATACGGGCCTACCCCGACGGAAAGATTGATCCTTATCTCAAAACGATCACGTTTTCCCGCGGCAATCAGCCGCTCGTGCGACTCCACTATTACGCGACCCATCCGCAAACACGCTATGGCGATGGCCGGGCGTCGAGCGACATGGTGGGTGATGCCCGTGAAACGCTCGAGCGGAAGGAAGGTGTTTTTCAGATCTATTTCACGGGTTGCGGTGGCGATATCACGGTCGGCAAATACAACGACGGATCCAAGGAAGCCCGCTCCCAGTTGGCCGGACGGCTGCTCGCTGGGATGGAATCGGCCATTGCAGCCACCCAATGGGCGCCTGTCGGCCCGATCGTCTGGCGAACCTATCCGCTCGAACTCCCGCGCCGCGACGACCCGGGTTTTGGTTTTTCTGAATGCCAGGCGCAAATCAAAGCCGAGAAGACTCCTCCGGCCCAGCGAATGTTTGCTGCTGTTCAGGTGATCTTCCATCAGAGGAGTCACCTGCCAATTGAGCTGAATTCACTCGCAATTGGCCACGTTTCCATCGTGCACTTGCCGGGTGAACCCATGATTGATTTTCAGTTGTTTGCGCAACAATTGAAGCCGGATGCATTCATTGCGGTGGCTGGCTACGGTGACGGCGGGCCCGGTTATATTTGTCCGGAGCAAGCCTATCGTGAAGGCGGCTACGAACCGACCGCGTCGCATGTTCAACCGGTATCAGAAAAATTTGTGAAAGAGGCGATTGCCGCACTCTTGGGAACGAAAGAGTAACAACAATGAACGGAGCTATCCTTGCTTTACTGGCGCTATTTGCCGATTCGGGGCCTGCTGAATGGAATGCGGGGCTTGCCCGCAAGGTGATCACGCCAACGGAATCGGTCTGGATGTCAGGCTATGCCGCCCGCACGCGGCCATCGGAGAATACCCTGCACGATTTGTGGGCGAAGGCCGTGGCGCTCCGGGATGGCCAGGGCGAATGCGTGGTCTTTGTCACAACGGATCTGATAGGCTTTCCCCAAGAGCTAACCGACGAAGTTGCCGCCCGCGTGAGAGAAAAACATCAGTTGGAACGCAGGCAACTTGTGTTGAATGCATCCCATACCCATGGCGGTCCGCTGATTTGGCCGAACCTGCATGTCATGCTCGATCCCGATCCCGACGCTCAGCGGCGACTCATCAATTATCGTCATCAGTTGGTAGAGGACCTCGTGGATGTCGTGGGGGCGGCGTTGGCTGATCTCAGCCCGGCCACACTTTCCATTGGGCATGGCTCAGCCGGCTTCGCGGCCAACCGACGCAGGCCAACCCCGCAGGGATACCGGCTAGGAGTGATGCCTCAAGGGCCCGTGGATCATGATGTGCCGGTCCTGAAAATTGCCGCGCCGGATGGCAAGCTGCGCGCGGTTCTATTCGGCTACGCGTGCCATAATACAACTCTTTCGAGTGATTGCTACCAGATCCATGGCGATTATGCCGGTTTTGCGCAAATCGAAATCGAGAAAGCATTGCCTGAAACCACGGCGATGTTCATTGCCCTCTGTGGCGCCGACCAGAATCCCCATCCGCGTGGCACCGTGGAATTGGCCGTGCAACACGGCGCCGAGTTGGCTCGTGAAGTCCAGCGAGTCCTAGCCGATTCACTGGTCCCGGTGCGGTCGCGGATTCACTCCGCCTACGATGAAGTTCCACTCGATTTCGCTGCAAAGGACCGGTCCGTTTATGAGGAAGAACTCAACGTGGAGAACGTGTATCGCAAACGCCGGGCCGAAATCGTCCTTGCCGCGATGGATGCTGGCCGTCCCATTCGGCATGTTCCCCTTCCCATCCAAGCCGTTGCATTGGGGGACAGCCTTGTGTTGGTCGCCTTGGGGGGAGAGGTCGTGGTGGACTATTCACTTCGGCTGAAAAAAGAGTACCCGCAGACCGATTTGATCGTAGCCGGCTACACGAACAGTGTCCCATGCTATATCCCGTCGCTCCGAGTCCTCCGCGAGGGCGGCTATGAACCGGACGACAGCATGATCTATTATGGCCAACCTGGACCCTTTGCGGAAAGCGTAGAGGAAACTGTCGTGAACGCATGCCATCGGCTTCTCGCGCAAGTCGGCGTGAACTTGCCGAGCAGCGAAACGAAATAAATACCAGATGATCGGCATCCCCATTCCCATGCCATGTCCACTCGAAAAGCTCCGAAACATCGGCATCATCGCCCACATCGATGCCGGGAAAACGACTGTGACCGAGCGGATGCTTTATGTCAGTGGGGCGAAGCATCGCGCGGGCGAAGTCGATAAGGGAACGACAACAACCGATGATGATGTGGAAGAAGCGGAACGGGGCATTACAATCTACTCGGCGGCTGTGACTTTCGGTTGGAAAGATGTTGAGATCAATCTGATCGACACGCCGGGGCACGTCGATTTCACGGCGGAAGTGGAACGGAGTCTCCGCGTGCTGGATGGCGGAGTCGTCGTTTTTTCCGCCCGGGAGGGAGTGGAAGCCCAGAGCGAAACGGTCTGGCGCCAAGCCAATAAATACCACGTGCCGCGCCTGGCGTTCATCAATAAGATGGATCGAGAGGGTGCCAATTTCGAATCGACATTCCAACGAATCAAGGAACGACTGGATGGGAATCCAGTCGCCCTCCAAATCCCAGTTGGCCAAGGCCCCGCGCATGTCGGCGATCCATTCTCCGGTGTCATCGATCTGGTCCGAATGAAGATGCTCACTTTCCCGGGGGGAAAGGAAGGGCGCCAAGTTCTCCCAAAGGCAATACCGGAGCTCCTGCTTGATTCCGCAGCCGCATGGCGCGAGCGGTTGCTTGAGACACTCTACGATTTCAGTAATGAGCTGATGGGACTTGCCTTGGCCGAAGAACCGATTCCTGAAGAACTCCTGCACCAGGTGCTCCGCGATGCCACGGTGCATCGATTGATCCAGCCGGTTCTGTGTGGATCCGCATTGCATGGGATGGGTGTGCAACCCCTGCTCGATGCGGTGGCCGCCTATCTCCCGTCTCCGCTGGACATCCCCCCCGTCCAGGGGCACGATCTATCCAAAGCGACCGGCCGCAAAAAGTCGGCGATCCAAGCCGTTGCCGAGGCTCCCATCGGAACTCGGAAGCCCAGTCCGAGTGAACCATTCTGCGGCCTGGTCTTTAAAGTGCTGCCATATCGGACCGGGGATATGGCGTGGGTCCGGATCTATTCCGGCACGCTCAAGCAGAACACACGGGTCTTGAATCCAGGCAAGAAGACGCGGGAGAATGTTGCCCAGCTCTGGCGGATCCATGCCACCAAGAAGGAAGAACAGCTCCAATCGGCAACCGTTGGCCACATCGTGGGAGTGATTGGTTTAAGGACTTCCATTACCGGGGATACACTCTGCGACACGCATGCGCCCATCCTGCTCGAATCGATCCAATTCCCGGACACCGTCCTCTCGATGGCGATTGAGCCGGAAACCACGGCCGAAAGGGATAAACTGAACAGTGTGCTCGACATGCTCCGGAAACAGGATCCGACATTTCTTGCCGTCCAGAGCGAGGAGACCGGGCAGACGCTTATCAGTGGGATGGGCGAACTCCACCTGGAGGTGATCAAGCACAAGCTCCTCCGGGATTATCATCTGAAGGTCAAGGTGCACAATCCGCGAGTCAGCTATCGGGAAACTGTGGAGAGGGCGGTCGAAATGACGGGCAAGTGTCACCGGCAGATCGCAGGGCAGCAACTCTCAGCGGAAGTCCAGATCCGGCTCGAACCATTCGAAAGTCCGGCCAACCAAACCGTTGGATCCAAGGCCCTCGGGACCGAGCTTGCCGGTGAATTCTTGCAAGTGGTTCTGGAAACACTCCAGGATTCCATTTCCGGCAGCGGCTTGCTCGGTTTTCCGCTTTTGCATGTTAAGGCGACAGTGCTCGGCGCCAAGATCCATGCGACGGAGACGAACGATGTGGCACTCCGAATGGCCACGGCCGATGCCTTCGATCGGGCGCTCCGCGAGGCCGGGATGGTTCTTCTGGAGCCCATGATGCGACTGGTCATTACAACTCCCGAAGCAACCCTGGGGGATATCGTGGGCGACCTCCAGCAACGCCGTGCCGTCATTCACCAAACAGAAAACCGCGGCCCAGACATTGTGATTCACGCGGAAGCGCCTCTGGCGTCCCTCTTTGGCTATGCGAATGCCATGCGGTCGTTGAGCCAGGGGAGGGCCAGTTGTACAATGGAGCCCAGTTGCTACAGTGCGGCACCCCCCGAAGAAATGGCACGGTTTGTCTAGCCCGCATCTTTTGCGAACGATGAGGGTGGTTCCCTGCCGGATGTCCCATCCTGGGCGGAGAACCTGGGGCACAAGCCCAGTGGCGGGGGGGTAGAAAAAAGATCATAAGCCACATTGACAGGATTTCTTTCAGGGCATAAAATCGCGAGTTCGACTCAAAAGTGGGTCCAAGGGGGTGCTATCGGCGAAGCGTGCAGCCCCTGAGGATTTCTCATGGGCCTATCCTTTGCGCATGGTACCGGCGTAGGATACCAAACGAAAACTAGTGCATCGTTTCAGTCACAAGACGTGGGAGCGAGAATGGCTGGCTCGGAAGAGATTATCCGAATTCGGATGGAGGCGTACGATCACACGGTCCTCGACCATAGTGCCGCGGATATTGTGGATACTGCCAAGCGGACGAATTCCATTGTCCACGGTCCGATCCCGCTTCCAACGCGGATTGAGCGATATACGGTCCTTTCGGGGCCGCATGTTGACAAAAAGTCCAGGCAGCAATTTGAGATTCGGACTCATAAACGTCTCATCGATATTGTCCAGGCAACGGCCAAGACGATTGAAGCCCTGAATAAGCTCAGCTTACCAGCTGGCGTTGATATCAAGATTAAAGCAACAACGGCTTAGAGGCGATAGAATTTTTATGCAGTGATCATGATTGGTGCGGTTGGTTTGGCGGATAGGCCAATCGATCGCAATGAGTCGATTGGGGACGATCCATATGCATTGGAAGCCTTCCAGGTAAGCGGGCGCTTTGGTGTTCGTCTCCTGGAAAGGCAAATCCCGTTCGCAAAGGCGTAGGACGATGACCATAGGAATACTCGGCCGCAAGGTCGGGATGACACAGATATTTCGGGAAGACGGACGGTCGGTTCCGGTGACGGTCATCGAGGCTGGACCGTGCGATGTGTTGCAGATTCGCACAGTCGATTGTGATGGCTACGAAGCGGTGCAGCTCGGCTTTCTAGACAAGTCGCGGCGCCGGGCCAAACGCAGCGAACGGGGGCATGTCGCCAAGCTCGATAGCAAACGGGCTCGGGCCCGAGTGAAGGCCGGCGGCACACTGCGGCCGAAGGCAGGCTGCGAACCGAAACGATACATTCGGGAGATCCGTGGATCGGCTGGTTCTCTGCAGGTTGGATCCAAGGTAACGGTCGAGGCGTTCCAGAACGTGGCGGCGGTGGATATTGTCGGGATTAGCAAGGGCCGCGGATTCGCAGGGGCGATGAAACGCCACAATTTTAGTGGCCAGCGTGCCACACACGGTGTCAAGAAATGCCACCGCCACCTGGGTGGTACGGGAAGTTCCGCGTCACCGAGCCGCCTTTTCAAGGGCGTCCGCATGCCGGGGCACTATGGGGCCGCGCGGTGCACGGTTCGCAACCAAAAACTCATTTCCATCGATCCAGAGAACAATTTGCTCGTGATTCATGGCGCCATTCCGGGAGCCAATGGTGGGTATGTCATGGTTCAGGAAACCAATAAGTTAGGGTAGTGTCATTCATGGTCACCATTCCGATCCACGACCGAAACGGGCACGAAGTTGGGACCTACGAGGTTGATCCGGCTGAGTTCGCGCCGAAAATTAACAGGCAACTCATGCACGATGCGGTTGTCATGTACCAGGCGAACCTCCGGCAAGGCACCCACAAGTCCAAAACCCGGGGCGAAGTGCATGGGACGACGAAAAAGCTCTATCGCCAGAAGGGGACGGGCAATGCGCGAGCCGGTTCGCGGAGGAGCGGCGTCCGGCGTGGTGGCGGTCATATTTTTGCCCTTCAAAATCGGGATTATTCCTATCGCCTCCCGCGGAAGGCGGTGCAACTTGCCACCCGGATGGCCATAGCATCCAAAATTCGAGATGGCCAGGTGGTCATTATTGACGAACTGTCCTTCGACGTCCCGAAGACGAAGGAAATGACCACGATATTGAAAAAACTTGGTTGTAGCGGCCTTTCTTTGTTGGTGGCGACTGCCGCCTATGACGAGAATGTCTACAAAAGTTCCCGCAACATCTCCCAGGTGAACGTCTCGCCATCGGCCGAAATCAACGCGCTGCATGTCCTGGCGGCCCGGAAAATGCTTGCCACCAAGCAAGCGATGGACCTGCTCAAAGAGCGGGCCAAGAAAATGAAAACGATTCCAAATAGTCCGTCATCACGTTAGTTGTACAAGACCGATGTCAAGACACAAGCAACACCTTACCCAGCTGCACTTGGATCCGCATCAAATCATCCTGCGGCCGCTGGTTACTGAGAAGGGAATGCATAAAGCAGAACGATGCAACGCATATGCCTTTGAAATCAACCGGTTGGCGACCAAGTCGGATGTCCGCCGTGCGGTTGAGGATCTGTTTGATGTTAAGGTGGTTAAGGTCCATACCCAATATCGAAAAGGCAAACCGCGCCGCACAAAAATGACCTATGGCCAGACAAAAGACTGGAAAAAGGCCATTGTAACCCTCGATCCCGAACACAGAATTGATTTCTTCTAAAAAGGTTGGTTGCCGATCGGCAATGACATGAGAATTATCCATGGGCATACGCAAATACAAACCGACGACTCCTGGGCGGCGGAATGCCTCGGTCAGTGACTTTGCCGACTTAACGGACGGCACGAAGCCCGAGAAGTCCCTGCTGCGTCCGTTGACGCGAAGTGCGGGGCGGAATAATCAGGGCAAGATCACTGCCAGGCATCGTGGGGGAGGTCACAAACGCCGGTATCGGCTCATCGACTTCCGGCGGAATAAGGATGGCATTCCAGCCAAAGTTGCTTCCATTCAATACGATCCGAACCGCTCGGCTCGGATTGCCCTACTTTGCTATCCCGATGGTGAAAAGCGTTACATTCTGGCGCCGGATGGATTGAAACAGGGGGACAGGGTGGAGAGTGGTGCGGACGCGCCGCCCAATATTGGCAATTGCTTGCCTTTGTCAAAGATCCCCCTCGGTACCACCATCCACAACATAGAAATGCATGTTGGACGCGGAGGGATTCTCTGCCGCAGTGCCGGGACGAGTGCGACCTTGATGGCCCGGGATGCCAACTGGGCCCAGTTGTCGCTTCCCAGTGGAGAGATCCGACGTGTCCCTAGCGCGTGCCGTGCAACCGTCGGTGCCACCAGCAACGCGGACCACATGAGTATCATGCTTGGCAAAGCGGGTCGCAAGCGGTGGCTAGGTCGGCGGCCTCATGTCCGCGGCACGGCCATGAATCCGATCGATCACCCCCATGGTGGTGGCGAGGGCCGGACCCATGGAGGTCGCCATTCGGTCAGTCCTACGGGTCGCCCTGCCAAGGGCGGGCCAACCCGCAAAAAGCGCAAACCGTCGAACCGGGCCATTGTCCGCCGGCGCAGATCAAGACGTTATGGACAGTTGAAACTTAAGAAAAAATAAACTCAAAAAAATAACCCAACGGAGCCTGGCTCGCTATGGGGCGCTCACTGAAAAAAGGACCGTACATCCACCCGAAGCTTTATGCCAAGGTTGAAAAGCAGAACGAGGCCGGCGTTAAGGAACCGATTACAACCTGGGCGCGTTCGTGTACGATCGTCCCGGAATTTGTCGGTCACACGTTCATGGTCCATAACGGGAAACAACATTTAAAGGTTTTCATAACAGAAGACATGGTTGGGCATAAACTAGGTGAGTTCTCGCCAACCCGCAACTTTCGCGGTCACGGCGGGAAGGGGAAACGGTAAATGGCCTATAAAGCATCCCACCGTATGGCACGCATCAATCCGCGGAAGGTTCGCCTGCTGGCGGACCTGATCCGTGGCAAACGGGTTGATGATGCCTTGGCGATTTTGAAATTCCAACCGCACCGTGGAGCACGCATGTTGGAAAAAGTGCTCACCAGTGCCCTGGGGAATGCGGAAGACCAACGGGCGCCCAATATGGCGGGATTGGTTGTCACCGATGCCCGGGTGGATGGAGGTCCAAGCTTCAAACGTGTCCGCCCCCGGGCACGCGGCATGGCCCATGTGCTCCGCAAGCGGTTTTCGCACATTCGCATTGAAATCGAGTGATATCATCCCTATTTTTTATTCATTGAGAAACAGACGTTGCAAATCTTGGTCCAAAACCTCGACGCGTGGCGCGAGCATGTCGAGAATGGTTACACAGGTTGCGGGCTAAACGCACATTCGGCAACATACGGTCAGTAAACATGGGTCAAAAAGTCAATCCAATCGGTTTTCGAACAGGTGTGATGCTCGGCTGGAAAAGCCGTTGGTATGCACCGAAAAAAGAGTTCGCCGGCTTGTTGCTTGAGGATCAGAAAATCCGCAAGTACGTGACCCAGAAATACCGGTTTGCCGGTATTCCAAAAATCGAAATCGAGCGAACTCGAGATGAAGTCAAAGTCATTTTGCATTGTGCCCGGCCCGGTATCATTATTGGCCGGAAGGGGCAGCAGGTGGAACAGCTCCAGGAGGAACTGCAAAATCTGGTTGGGCGACGGATCAACATCAAGATCGAAGAGATCAATCAGCCCGAGCTTTCCGCGTTTCTGGTGGCGGAAGACATTGCGGAGCAGCTTTCCAAGCGTGCCAGTTTCCGGCGCACGATGAAGCGGATGCTCGATCAGACGATGGAAGCTGGGGCCAAGGGGATCAAAATCCAGCTGGCTGGCCGGCTCGGTGGTGCCGAAATGGCCCGTCGAGAGAAACAAATCGCCGGGTCGATCCCGCTCAGCACGCTGCGGGCGAAAATCGACTACGGTTTTGTGGAAGCCAAAACGGCCCAGGGGCATATTGGCGTGCAAGTTTGGATCAACCAAGGCGAATTTGGAGGCGACAGCAATGGCGCTGATGCCAAAGAGGGTCAAGCATCGAAAAAGTCAAAGAGGCCGTATAAAAGGTAACGCGACACGAGGGAATACGGTCGTCTTTGGCGAATTCGGCTTGCAGGCAACAGAAGGTGGTTGGATTAGCGCGGCCACGATCGAGGCTGGGCGTATTGCTGCGCAGCAATACATTCGCAACGAGGGCCGTTTGTATATCCGCATCTTCCCCGATAAATCAATCACATCGATTCCGCTCGAAACACGGATGGGCAAAGGCAAGGGCGAGCCCGAGTATTGGGCTGCTTCTGTCCGGGCGGGTACGGTTTTGTACGAGATTGGTGGCGTGACCGAGCAGGCAGCGAAAATCTGTTTTGCCCGGCTTGCCCATAAGATGCCAGTTCGAGTTCGAATGGTTAAACGCCGCATCACTTGAGCTAGCACCGGATCAAGGCATCACCGTTTAGAAATCATCCAAGTAGAGATTGTAGTTGAGAGCCTACCATGAAACCTAGCGAACTCCGCGAAATGAGCGATGAGCAGCTTGAATTGACTCGCAAGGAAAGTGCGGATCAATTGTTCCGGCTTCGCATCCAGTCGCAAACGGAGCGGCTGGACGCACCAAGCGAACTGCATCGACATCGGCGAACGATTGCTCAGATCAAGACGATTCAAACGGAGCGGGCGAGGGCATCGGTGGCCAAGCAGTAACCGATGGTTCCAAAAAGCATTTGATACCGATTCATATAGCACGTGATCCAAGGCGCAAGCCATGCCAAAAAAACAACTCATCGGCATCGTCACAAGCGACAAGATGAAAAAAACCCGCCGCGTGGAAGTCCCGCGATTGGTCAAGCATCCCAAGTACGGCAAGTACATTCGCCAGCGAACGGTCTGCCATGTCCATGACGAGGGGAACCGTTCCAAGTTGGGTGATACCGTTGAAATCGTCGAGTGTCCTCCCAAGTCCAAGCAGAAGCGATGGGAACTCGTGCGGATTGTCACCGAGGGCCGGTTCGTTGATCTCGTGGCAATGCGGGCCGTTTCGAAGTCAGATGCGGATTCGGATGCGGATCCAACGAGACAATTGCCCGCAGGACCGGATCGTGAAACCATGGATGCGCCGGCTGAACAAACCACCGAGACAACGGCCGCCGAAACCGGCAACAGGGAAGGGGAGGCGTAGGCGATGATTCAAATGCAAACACGGCTCAATGTAGCCGACAATACAGGCGCGAAAGAAGTGATGTGTATCAAGGTCCTGGGTGGCAGTCGACGCCGCTTTGCGAACCTGGGAGACATCATTGTTTGTAGTGTCAAGAGTGTCATTCCAGGGAGTGACATCAAGAAAAAGTCGGTCGTCCGGGCGGTGATCGTCCGCACGAAATCCCCCACGCGGAGAGAGGACGGCAGTTATGTCCGGTTCGATTCCAATGCCGTCGTGTTGATCGATGCCGACAAGAATCCCCGCGGGACACGTATTTTTGGCGCTGTCGCCAGAGAGCTCCGTGAACGTCGCTTCATGAAAATTATCAGCCTAGCGAGTGAAGTGGTTTAATGGGTAACCGAATGTGAGGGAGCAATCCATGCTGATACGTAGCGGTGACATGGTGGAGGTGATTACGGGCGCCGATCGGGGTGCCGCGGCCAGTCCGATGCGTGGTCGGGTGATATCCATCAACCGCAACACTGGCAAGGCACTTGTGGAAGGCGTCAGCCGAGTTTACAAGCATGTCCGTCGCAGCCAGAAACATCCCCAGGGCGGGCGGCTTAGCAAGGAAATGCCGGTACAGCTCTCCAACCTGATGTATGTCTGCCAGACATGCCACAAGGCAACACGGCTTGGCGCGCGCTACCAGAAGGATGGTGCGAAAGAACGATATTGCAAGAAATGCGGTACGAGTGCGGGACAAATTGCCCCACCCAAGAAGGCGCATGCCGAGGCGTGAACAGGCATCCTGTTCGGCGGTTGGGCGGTTTTTAACCCGCGTCCAAGGAACTGGATGGTTCATCCATCATCAACCAGTTGTTAAAGCTCATTCGAATCAACACGAATTCTATCAGAGATCGATGATTCCCCGTCTTCAAGAAAAATACGAGAAAGAAATTCTGCCGGCCTTGGCCGAAAGCTTGGGTCGGAAGAATCGGATGGCGCTCCCGCGCCTGCAGAAAATTGTTGTCAACATGGGTGTTGGCAGCGCGGTTGCCGACAAGAAGTGCCTGGACGAAGCCGTTTCGGCGCTGGCCGACATTACGGGCCAGAAGCCGATAATCTGCCGAGCCCGTCAAAGTATCGCCGGATTCCGGCTTCGGAAGGGAATGCAGATTGGTTGCAAGGTGACGCTCCGTGGCTTGCGGATGTATGAGTTCCTCGACCGGCTCATTTCGCTGGCCTTGCCCCGGGTGCGAGACTTCCGAGGCCTGAGCCCCAACGCCTTCGATGGCCAAGGGAATTACAGTCTGGGCCTCAATGAACAGTTGGTCTTTCCGGAGCTGAACCCGGACAAGTACACAAAAACCCAGGGCATGAACGTAACGATCTGCTGTTCGGGCGGTTCGAACGATGCCTCCCGAGAGTTGCTCCGTGGTTTTGGGATGCCATTCCGCCGCGATGACGAAAACACCTAAACCATTCATTACCATCGATAGCCAGAAAAGGATCCATTGATTGTGGCGAGTAAATCAAAAATCGCGAAGGCGAACCGGGAACCAAAATACATGACCCGGCGCGAATCGCGGTGCCGCATTTGCGGGCGTCCGCGCGCCGTTTATCGAAAGTTCGGAATATGCCGTATCTGTTTCCGCAAACTGGCGGATCAGGGCATGATACCAGGCGTCCGTAAGGCGAGTTGGTAGAGGGAGAGTTGAGAGAGAGAATTGTTATCTCTTCGGCCCGACTGCTTATTCAAACCCATCCTATGTTAGTCATTGCAAGACGGCCAGATAGCTACGGAGACTTCGAAAAGCCATGATGACCGATCCCATCGCCGACATGCTCACTCGTATCCGCAATGCGGTGCGCATCGAACGGCCCTTTGTGCATATGCCGGTTTCGAAGGTCAAGAAGGGCCTCGCCGAGGTACTGAAGCGTGAAGGATACATTTGGGACTGGCGCGAAGAACAGGTGGAAGGTGCACCATGCAAACATCTGTTCATCGACCTTAAATATGGACCCAATGGTGAACGCGTCATTCGTCATATCAAACGTATCAGTCGGCCGGGGCGTCGGGTCTACAGCCGTGCAACCGGCCTCAAACCCGTGCTCAATGGTTTAGGGATTTCAGTCATCAGCACCAGCCGGGGTGTGATCAGCGACCGGGAAGCCCGGCAACGCAACCTCGGCGGAGAAGTGCTCTGTGAGCTCTGGTAGGCGTTCATTAAAAGACAATGATTCAAAGATAATCGTGGATTAGCCATGTCAAGAATCGGCAAAAAACCAATCGAACTTCCCGCAGGGGTCACGGTGAGTATCGCTGACCGCGAAATCACGGTGAACGGGAAACTCGGATCGCTGAAATGGACTTGTCATCCGGATATGACCGTGACCCTTGACGATCAGAAGAAGCGCGTGCTCTGCTCCCGCAAGGAAGACACCCGGCAGAACCGTGCTCTCCATGGCCTGACCCGGGCCCTGATCCAAAACATGGTCATTGGTGTTTCGCAAGGATACGAAAAGCGCCTGGAGATTCAAGGCGTGGGTTATCTCGGCGCTATTGACAAGGACATCCTACAACTACGCGTTGGATTTTCGAACGAAGTTCACAAGAAAATTCCACCCGATTTGAACGTCACTTGTCCCGATCAAACACACATTGTTGTGCAAGGGATGGACAAACAAAAAGTTGGCCAGTTCGCTGCCGAAGTCCGTGCCATTCGGAAGCCGGAACCATACAAGGGCAAGGGGATTCGCTATGAGGGTGAACACGTTCACCATAAGGCAGGCAAGACAGCCCAATAATCGACGAAAAGAACCATGAACCATCAGAAGGCCAATCAGCATCTCCGCCAGCGGCGGAAGTTCCGTGTTCGGAAGCGGATTTTTGGTACATCCGAGCGGCCACGGCTCTCGGTCCACCGGTCCCTTCGGCATATTTATGTCCAAGTGATTAACGACACCACGGGCAGAACGCTCATGGCCGCATCCACGCGTGACAAGGAACTGGCGCCGATCCCGTACGGCGGGAACCGGGATGCCGCGGCCAAGGTGGGCAAGTCGATCGGCGAGCAAGCCAAGGCAGCGGGAATCCAATCGGTCTGTTTTGATCGTGGTCCGCACAAGTACCATGGCCGCGTTGCCGCATTGGCAGACGCTGCCCGCGCCGCCGGACTGGAGTTCTAAAGAGTGAGAATTTAATCAACCGCTATCCCCGAAAGGGTGCGCGATCCACTGATTCATCTATCCGAGCCAATATTCGGGAGTTATCAAACGTGGCCAAAGAACGAAGGAAAGACAAGCCAACCGACGAAGATCAAGGACCGCAGCAAGGCGAGCTGGTTGAAAAAGTGGTCAAGATCAAACGGTGCGCGGCGGTCGTCAAGGGCGGCCGGCGATTCAGTTTTGCGGCGATGGTCGTTGTTGGCAACGGCAACGGGAAGGTGGGTTGGGGTTACGGTAAGGCAAATGAAGTGCCTCCTGCCGTCGAAAAGGCCGTCAAGGAGGGAATGCGATCCATGATGGATATTGCTCTAGACGGCTCGACAATTCCACACACAATCAAAGGGCGGTATGGTGCGGCCAAGGTGGTTCTGGTACCGGCCTCGCCAGGTACCGGAGTGATTGCTGGGGCCGCGGTTCGTGCCGTTTGTGATGCGGCAGGGATCCGTGATATTCTGACCAAGAGTTTTGGTTCCAACAATCCAGTCACATTGGTCAAGGCCACGATCGAAGCGCTCCGGAGAGTGCGGCCGCAACATGAAGTGGAGCGATTGCGAGGAGTTACGCTATCATGAATTTAAATGATGTTCATCGTGGAATCCTCAAAAATCGCCGGCGCCGTCCAGTTGGCCGGGGAACCGGTTCGGGCCATGGCAAGACGTCCGGGCGGGGGCATAAAGGAGATGGATCCCGCGCCGGTGCTTCCGTCAAACCAACATTCCAGGGCGGCATGATGCCCCTCGTCCGTCGAATCCCCAAACGCGGATTCAATAACAAGTGGGCACGAATAGTTGCCATCGTTAATGTGGGCGAATTGGATGAATTATTCAAAGGTGGAGACGAAGTCACCCCCGAGGTGCTTCGTACGAAGAACCTCGCCAAGGGCCGCTATGACGTGCTGAAAATACTCGGCGAAGGTAATTTAAAGAAGAGGCTCAAAGTCTCAGCCCATCGTTTTAGCAAATCGGCGGCCGAGAAAATCACCGCGGCGGGTGGCCAGGTGATTGTCCTGACTGGTACAAAATCCCTGCAAACGAAAAAAGCGTGATCATTCAATCATGTGGGAAAAAATTTTCGTTGTCTGGAAAATCCCCGAACTGCGCCAGAAGATCCTGCTGACGTTGGCATTTCTGGCCATCTATCGTGTGGGATTCCAGATCCCGTTGCCCATCATAGATCAGGATCGAGTTCTGGCCTTCAATCAGGCCGGTGGCGGACTCCAGGACCTGCTGCAAACGGTCGCCGTGTTCAGTGCCGCGTCGATTAACCAAGCGACCATTTTTGGATTGGGCATCATGCCCTATATTTCGGCATCCATCATCTTTCAGCTCCTTGGCAGTGTCTATCCGCCACTCGAACGGCTCCAGAAGGAGGGTGAAAGCGGGCGCAAGAAGATCAATGAATACACCCGGTACGCGACGGTTGCACTCTGCCTGTTCCAAAGCTGGTTCTATCTGAATCAGCTCATCGTCCCCAATTGGGCCAACCACCAATTCTTGGTCGACGGCGTGCTCCCATGGGGCTGGACGTTTGTCTGTATCATGACGATGACTGCCGGGACCGTCTTCTTGATGTGGCTCGGAGAACAGATCGACGAGTATGGCATTGGCAATGGGATCAGCCTCTTGATCATGGCTGGTATCCTGGCTCAAATGCCAGCCGCTGGCGTGGAATTGATTCAGCAGGTCTCCCTCTCCCTGGGCGGGAGTAGCGCCGGTAAAAAGGGAATCGAAGTCCTCATCGTGCTAGCTGCCATGTTTGTGGCGGTGGTTGTCGGCGTCGTGTTCATCACACTCGGCCAACGCCGCATCCCGATGCAGAGTGCCAAGCACGTTCGTGGGCGACGGGTCTACGGAGGCGGTAAACAGTACCTGCCCCTCAAAGTGAATCAGGCTGGTGTCATGCCCATCATCTTCGCTAGCAGCCTCCTTATGTTCCCAATGATGATTTTCGGCAAACTTCGAGATGTCGGCGGGGAAGGCTGGTTCGGAGACCTGTTGCGGTGGCTCAGTGAAATCTTCAACCGCCAGGGATATTTCTACAATATCTTTTATATCCTTCTCATCTACTTTTTCTGTTACTTCTGGACTGCGATTACCTTCAATCCGAAGGACATGTCCGAGAATCTCAAGAACTACGGAACCTTCATTCCCGGGTATCGCCCCGGGAAGCGAACTGCGGATTACCTGGAACGCGTGATGGTCCGAATCACCTATGTCGGGGCCGGATTCCTCGCTTTAGTAGCAATTATCCCAACACTGATCTCTTCCTCGATCGGTGTCAGTTACACGGTTGCGAGCTTCTATGGTGGTACGGGACTCTTGATCGCCGTGAGTGTCTCGTTTGACCTGGTACAAAAGATTGATAGCCATCTGGTCATGCGAAATTACAAGGGTCTGCTCGATAAATAGGCGCCATGATCCATAGGCAACTTGAAAGATAGACAACCAAAGTACGTCACGAAGCAACAAGGGGAAAGATGGTGCGAATCGTTTTTCTTGGGCCGCCTGGGGCCGGCAAAGGAACCCAAGCTGTGCGACTGGCCGAGTATCTCGGTGTGCCGCATCTGTCGACAGGCGAGATGTTTCGCATGGCGGCGGAACGGAAGACCAGCATTGGATTACTTGCCCAAGAGTATTTTTCGACAGGCCGGCTCGTGCCCGATGAAGTGGTGATTGGTGTCGTCCAGGAACGGCTTTCTGATCCGGACTGCTCCGGCGGATATCTTTTGGATGGCTTCCCTCGAACCCTCGCTCAGGCGAAAGCCCTGGATGCAATCCTGGATCAAAAGGAAACACCTCTCGATCGCGTGATTGAATTGACCGTGGCGGAGGAGATATTGATCCAGCGGATGTTAGCGCGAGGCCGGGCCGACGATACCAGGCAGGCGGTCGCGAAACGATTCGAGGAATATGCGATGCAAACGAAACCGCTGAGCGAATACTACCTCGAACGCGGTTGGCTAGTCACTGTCAACGGTGAAGGAACGCCCGACGAGGTCTTCGACCGCGTGAAACGAACAGTGGGCTTTTAATCATATTTTGTTCGTTCCGGGTACCCCCTCAATCCAACATGTCAGGTGGCCAGTAGCATGGTATCCATCTTATCCTGCATCATGCACATCTCCGTTCAATCGGCTATATTCTGAGACTCGAATCCATCAACAACACCGTGTTGCAACTGAAGTCGGATCGTGAACTTGGCCTGATGCGTTGGGCCGGTCTGGTAGTTTGGCAGGCACACCAAATTGCTGCCCGGCTGATACGCCCGGGTGTTACAACGTTCCAGATCAATGCGGCGATCGAACGGTATTACGAAACCTGTCATGCCGAACCCCTGTTTTTGAACTATCCCCACTATTCTCCCGGGAAACCTCCTTTTCCCGCGGCATCTTGCATGTCGGCGAACGATGCGGTGGTCCATGGGATCCCGAACCATCAGGTTCTGCAAGATGGAGACATTCTCAGTATTGATACTGGTTGCCGTTTCAATGGCTGGTGCGGTGATGCGGCGCTGACCCATCCGATCGGGAATGTGGTACCAGCCGTGCAAAAACTGCTAGATGTAACGCAGGCTACCCTGGATTTGGCCATCGACCTTCTTCACCACGCCCGCATGTGGAGTGAAGTTGCCGATCAAATGGCCCATTATGTTCAAAGTCATGGATTTTCAACCGTGGAATGCTTTGTCGGGCATGGGATTGGCCGGAATATGCATGAGGATCCACAGGTCCCGAATTATGTCAGCCGTTCCATCCGCGGAAGCGGTGATTTCCGTATCGAACCGGGCCTGGTCCTTGCCATCGAACCGATGGTCAACGCCGGCAATAAGCGGATCAAACTCATGCCAGACCAATGGACTCAGGTGACGAAGGACGGCAGTCCGAGCGCCCATTTCGAGCATACGATTGCCATCACGGCGGATGGACCAATCTGTCTGACCGGACCACCGACACCAGAGGAGGTGGCCAGTGCCCCGTTCCCAATCGATCCAGAGGTTATCGTATCATGGTGATTGCAGGGGCCCAGCCTAGGCCGCGGGCCGGATCCCCGGATTTCCGGAGGCCAGATGGCATTGGATGGGGCCCGAGAGCCAACTTTTCGTCCAAAGGCCCTTGAAGGATCTAGCCATAAGTGCGTATACTGAGACGTTTCGAACCATTCCATACCCGCAGTTGGGGATCTTCTGCCATGAAAGTACGAGCCAGTGTCAAGCGAATTTGCGATAAATGCAAGATCGTACGGCGCCGCGGCGTCGTGCATGTCGTGTGCAGCAATCCCCGCCATAAACAGCGACAGGGTTGAATCGCCGCGGAGGGGAAAACCCGGTGCAGCCAAACCATGGAATCCCAGGTCAGAATTGTGATATTCCAGGGCAGCCATGCAGGCTTCGAGATGGGAGTTCCGTAAGCGCGCGAGCTGTTGATGCGGGCATTGATTCCAAGCTAAATACCACGAAGGTCCATCGCTATGCCGCGACTATTGGGTGTTGATATCCCGGCGGATCGCCCGACGGGGATTTCACTAACTTACCTGTACGGTGTCGGCCCCAAAACGGCTCGTGAATTATGTCACAAGGCGGGGATCGATCCACGCGGACGGGCGCGGGACCTAGGTGAAGATGAGGTCGCTCGACTTGCGGCCTTGCTCGATAAGGATTACATCGTTGAAGGCCAGTTGCGCCGCCAGGTTGCTCAGAACATATCACGGCTCCGGGATATTGGCAGTTATCGGGGTCTTCGGCATCGCCGCGGCTTGCCGGTACGGGGTCAAAGAACCCGGACGAATGCAAGGACTCGGAAAGGGCCTAAAAAGACCGTAGCCGGCAAGAAGGGCGTGAAAGACCTGCGATAAGGGTGTGCCAGCGGTCTGATATGCAGGCCGGATCGGGGATGCACCGAATCACGGGATCTTCCAAGTTGACACAAGTGAGGCTGAATCGTGGCAAAGGGAAAAGCAAAAGCAAAAACCGTGCGGACGAAAAAACGAACTCGCCGGAATGTGACGGCGGCAATTGCCCACATTAAGGCAACGTTCAATAACACGTCGGTTACCATCACGGACACCAAGGGGGACACACTTTGCTGGGCAAGTGCTGGCACCACCGGTTTCAAAGGAAGCCGCAAGAGTACCCCATTTGCCGGCCAATGTGCGTCCCAGCAGGTCGCGGAAAAGGCCAAGAAATTCGGTGTCAAGGATATCGATGTCAAAGTGAAGGGGCCCGGGAGCGGCCGGGAAAGTGCGATTACCGCGCTGGAAGCGGCCGGATTGCGGATCAAATCCATCGAGGATGTGACCCCACTGCCTCACAATGGTTGCCGGCCGCGTAAGAAGCGAAGGGTTTAGAGGCCTTTCAAATCGCAATGAGGAGACTGAAAAAACCGGAACGGGAGCCTTCCAAAAGGATGGCCCATGGCCGGCTCGTGATAATCCTAAATTCAACAGTTCGTTCCTTCTTCAGTAAACGAACAGCAAATCACCAACATCAAGCCCCACCATTGGGCACCTTTCGACTATGGCACGATACACCCGACCCGTCTGTCGTTTATGCCGGCGCAATGGCATGAAATTGTTCCTTAAGGGATCTCGCTGCGATACCCCCAAGTGTGGATTTGAGCGACGGGAATCGCCACCGGGGCAGCAATTGCATCGCCGTTTGAAGCCAACCGACTACGGGTTGCATTTGCGCGAAAAGCAGAAAGTCAAACACTATTACGGAGTACTCGAACGGCAATTCCGCAGGTACTTTGCGATGGCCGAGCGGTCGAAGGGGAATACGGGCAATGTCCTGATGGCAATTCTGGAACGACGGCTCGATAACGTGGTGCATCGCCTCGGATTCGGTTTGAGTCGCAGGCAGGCGCGGCAGGTCATCAATCACGGTCACATTACAGTGAATGGGCAACGTGTGGATGTTCCTAGCTACTTGGTCCGGCCAGGGGATGTCATTCGTGTCAAGAACCGGGCAAAGAGCCTCGATATGGTTCGCGCTAGCTTGGCCGAATACGATCGGAGCGTGCCCGACTACCTGTCCGTCGCCGAGGGAGATATCCCGGAAGGCATCGTTGCCCGATATCCAGAGCCAGAGGATATCTCCATTCCGATCGAGACACAATTGATCGTCGAGCTCTGTTCGCGGTAAATCGAACTTGGCTCGCAATAAAAAAACGAACTGGGTTTGCAGTCGCGGGATAGATCACCCAAAAGTGGAGGTCACTATGCACATTCGATGGCGCGGATTGGAACTTCCGAGCACTGTTTCCGTTGAAAAAGAAACCCTCTCGTCAACCTATGGCAGGTTCTTCGCCGAACCTTTCGAACGCGGTTTTGGATCGACGATCGGCAACGGCCTGCGCCGCATTTTATTGTCGAGTCTGGAGGGGAGCGCGATCACGCAGATAAAAATTCAGAACGCACAACATGAATTCACGACAATTCCTGGCGTTCTGGAAGATGTGACGGATATAGTCTTGAATGTCAAATCATTGATCGTCAAGTCCCACACGGACACGACCCGCGTTGTCCGGGTTGTTAAGGAGAAGGCCGGCCTGGTTACGGGAGCGGATGTGGAAGCTGATGAGGCAATTGAAATCCTCAATAAAGACCATGTTCTCGCCACGCTCACAGCGGACACGCCATTCCTTATGGAAATGGTCATCGAAAACGGCCGCGGTTATGTTCCTTCAACCGAACACTCCGCCGAGATCCAGGAGATTGGTATTATTCCAGTCGATGCCGTATTCAGCCCGGTGAGTCGTGTGCGATACGAGGTTGTCGAGACGCGTGTCGGGCAGAAGACGAACTACGATAAACTGATTATGGAAATATGGACGAATGGCTCGGTGACACCCGAAATGGCCCTTGTCGAAGCCGCGAAAATTCTTCGCAAACACCTTAATGCTTTCGTGCAATACAGCGAACTTGGCCCTCAGGTCCACGCCGCGGCCCGTTCTAGTATAACCAGCAGCGACGCGGCATTGGAGGCAAAACTCAACATGACCATTGCCGAATTGAAACTTTCCGTCAGGGCCACGAACTGTCTTGAATCCGAGAACATCAATTACGTTCGCGATCTGGTCACCATGTCGGAAGATCAATTGCTGGATGTTCGGAACTTCGGTGACACGACTCTCACCGAAGTCCAGCATAAGCTCGCGGAGATTGGCCTGCATTTAGGAATGCGAATCCCTGCTGGGATCGCGACATAGCGATAATCCGGAAACTCAATTCCGTTTGGGATACTGGGTTTCTCGGCTTGGTTTTGAATCATTCTTTCTAGTTTGTTCAGGCCTGGAATCGGCCCGAAACGGAAATTGCCATGCGACACAGACGACGAGGCCGCAAGCTCGGCCGCAATCCAAAACACCAGCGGGCCATGCTCCGCAACCTAGCCAGCGCGCTCTTCCTGACGAAACGGGATGCGGAACTCGATAAAAACGCACCGAAGGTTCCCGGGCGCGTGATCACGACGATCTCGAAAGCGAAGGAGGTCCGCCCCCTGGTCGAGAAGTGTATCACGATTGCCAGGAAGTCATTGCCGGCGATCGAAGCGGCTCGGGCCTACGAATCCAGCGCGGAACGCGGTTCGGATGCCTGGCGAGCCTGGCGGAAAAGCGCCGAATGGCAGCAGTGGTCGGCCGCCCGAGCCCCGGCGGTCGCCGCTCGAAGGCGATGCATTCAATTGCTCGGTGATAAGGAAGCCGTTCGCATTCTCTTCGACGAAGTCGCGCCGCAATTCGCGGACCGGGACGGCGGCTACACCCGCGTCGTTCGACTCGCGAAACCACGACTCGGTGATTCGAGCGTGCGAGCAATCCTCGAATTCGTTGGTGTCCGGGACCGTGTCATCGAAAAGGCCACCAAACCCGCGTTCGAAGACGAACCTCTGGCTGAAGAGCCGGCCAACGAGCAAGCAAATGACTCGAATGACGAACTGGCGGACGAATCGGCATGATCTGATAAGGCGTCCGCATGGTTGGATTCCGATGCAAGGTTTTGATTTTTCATCAGCCATGCGGCGGGTTTGTGAAGATATCACCCGGCGATTACCGGAATTGACGCACATCGACATGGCACGGACCGCCGTTGGTTTCCGCCAAGTCCGGAAGAATGTCGCGCACGGCTTGCAAGCGTCTCTGACGCCCATGCGGTTTTCCGGCGGATCACGGGAAGGAATGCATCGGGGTCGAAAATATACCATCCAGAGTCCATGGGCTCCTGATGGGCGCGAGTACCTCTACCTGCTCAATTTCTACATGCCGCGGTTCCTCGACCAGTCGCTCCACGAAAAGCTTGTGACCATCGTGCACGAATTGCTACACATCAGCCCCGAATTCAATGGGGATCTTCGGCGATACGGTACCCGGTGCTATCTCCACGGCCCGTCAGAGCGTTCCTACGACGCCATGGCCAGACAACTGGCCCAGAGGTGGCTTGCCCTCGATCCGCCGCATCATCTCTATGAATTCCTCGATCGGACATTCGCCGAACTCGTGCAAGAATACGGCCGCATTTACGGGCTCCGATACCCCATCCCCCGCCTGGTGCCGGTTCCAAATGACGGTCATTCTCCATGACCCTGAAAGTTCGGCTCATTCAATACACAGACCTTTGGCATTGGCGTCCGCTTCAAAGAAACGCCGTAGCCAGTTGATCTCTTCCGTGGATGCTTCGAGATGTCGGACGACCACGTTCCGGTCTGAAATCGCCCCCAGCCATTGCGGCACATCACCATACCGCAGGATCATGGGAAGGACAGGCAGTTCATCGGGCGCCTCATGCCAGTACCGATACGCGTCGTAGCGCGCATCGCACAGGTCGATATCCAGCTCAGAGATACGTTCGTCCAAAATCGCGGCGAAAACAGCCGCTAGGGCAAGATGGGCCGAACCACGTGCTTGTACGCGAACCGAATCCATTTTGGGACGGGAAACCTGTTGCAGCGTATTCAGAATGCCTTGGATATCCGACACGGCCATGGTGACGAGGGGGCGCCCCCAGACCACACTGTTGCGTTCCCAGGCCCAGAGCAGATATTGGCGTTGTTCCTCGGGACGCGTGTAGGCGGGGAAGTTGCTGGCAATGTTGTAACGGACCATGTCCGGGCCGATGATGCCTGCAAGCGATTCCAGGTGATACACGCCGGAGAACCGGATATCGGGAAAGATGATCACTTCTCCGCGGGCAGCCCGTTCCAGAAACGGTTCTAATGTCTCAATACCGGACATGCCCCTCTTGTCCAGTATCAACGTCACCGGCCCCGATTCGGAATCCTGAACAGCGGGAGC
>JAFGFZ010000453.1 GCA_016930815.1 Pirellulales bacterium
GAGCGCCCGCCACGATTAACAGCCCAAAGGCGTCAATCAAAAATCTTTCGGGAGAGCGAGTCACCAGTCGCTGTCTAAGATGATTCAACAGGAGTTTCATATCAATACTTCGTTTTCAAGCCCAAGTCATTCCAACTAGATTCACCCCACAAAGACGCATCCAGGAGAACGCATTCCCTTTTTTGAGACACAATCTTTGCAGGAAGCCTATGTCCTGGTTCCCCAGTTGCAGCAGGGAAAGCATGGTCCATGCCAGGCCCTGAAAGTGTGTTCGCTCATAGCCGTTTGTAATATCGCCAAAGTGAACCGCATTGCAGAACGCATGTTCACCGGAGGACGTGCTGAACACAATAGACGAGGATGCGCGGCTAACAAAGGAAAACTCTGTTTTCTTTTAAAATTCAAGACATCTTGCATTTTGCAAGGGTGTCGGATGAATCACTTCAACTGGTGATACATTCGCGTGCTGGCAGTTAAATTCCGAAGATTTTCCAGTTTGCATTCTCATGAAAAGTATACTGCGACCTATTTTTTTCTTCTTTTTCTTCTAAAAAATTCACCTGCAAACATGACGACGATGAGAAGCCCGATCATTATCAAAATTGTATCCTGGTCCGACATATAACCTCCTTCATATCCGCAACAACGCGCTGCGAATTGATAACCTCATTACCAACCGGAGTGACAACAGGTCATTACGTGCGACAGATAATAGCAATAATCGAGCCGAAGGGAATCGCCCACAGCAATACGGAGAATAATATTCAATTTGAAAATCGGTTAAGAGTTGTCCATCTTCCTACATATCCACGCTATTGCCATCCGGGCGTCTTTACCAAGTTTTAAAACACTTACGATGATAACAATGAACTCCAGGCGTCCAAGAAACATTGCAAATATTTCTGCACAAAGTGCGGCATTTGGCATTTCCGCAAAAGTAACACCCACCGAAAGTCCAACGGTTCCAAGGGCTGAGGCAAATTCAAAAAGAGCATTTCCAAGGCTGTAACCACACGCGCACAGAAGCATTACCCCTGCAGCATATGTCGCTAAGTATAAGAAGAAAAAAGCAGCCAACTGACGTACCCGTGCAGTATCGACAAAAATGCGACGATTGCCCTCCCATACAGGGGTTTCCAAAATCACGGCGCGTGGCATCATATTCCGCTTGATTTCATTAAAACCGCCCAACAATAATTGGCTCGTCTGAAATGGGGTGTGACTGTGAGAACAGAATCTCTGCGCACTCTGTAACTGTACCGGGGAAGACGACAGGGCTTTCTTCTTTGGGACATTCAAATTTCATCAATTGGGATGACGGCGGAAAAGATACATGTGGCCAAATCACACGATGTGTCTCACTGCACAACGGGCATGTAATTCGCCTAACCCATTTTCGATCGATACTATTTTTGTGAGTGTTTGGCATATGATTCCCTCTGTGACTGCAATTGTTCCAAGCATTGACCGGAGAAAATTCAAAGTCAGCGGTCATTGCTGTCCTGCGAAGACGGCCGTGGACAAAGTAATCTAAAAAGAACTGGGAAAACGATGCCGGCGGCGACGGCAAGGATAATAAGCGCGCCTGCGCCGTTTTTATCGAGAACGACGCGTTCCGGATTGTCTCGACTGAGGTCCAGACCAATTGATGCGATGGCAACCACCAGTGTGAGGGGGGCCGACAAAAGCACCGACGCACCGGCAGCGTTTCTAAACCGAAGCCCGGTGGCGATTAGCCCCAGCCCGGGTATCAGCTTGACCACCAATGCGGCCGCCAGAAGTACGCCCGCCAGCTTAAGACTCGATGCGGAAATGGTGGATGGGTCAAAGCGAAGGCCCACGACAATAAAGAATATCGGGATAAACAAACCATGTCCCATGACTGCCAGCTTCTCTTCGACAGCGCGTTTGCCTCGAAAGGAAAAACTGATGAACGCCCCTGCGATAAATGCCCCAACGATGGCTTCGATTCCTGCGATAAGAGCCATCATTGAAAGCATCATCATCAGGAACAACGCCGCTCGGACGCCTATCTCCGAAGTGCTCTGTTCGCGGCCGATTCGCACAAGACGCTCGGGCCACCACCACGCCACCGCCGTCAGAGTCCTGAGAACCACAGCCGCGCAAAGGAGCACCGCAAGCAGCTTGCTCACCCCAACGATAAGCGCCAATGACAACCCATAGCGAGTGGAGAAGTAGAATATTGTAATTCCTAACACTGTGAGGAACTCGCCGATTGACCCGGCAAGGACCAGCGTTTGACCAAGAGGTGTCCGCAATTGCCGAGTCTCGGCCAGAATTGCCAAAGGGAGTCCCACGCTTGTCGCGCCGAGCGCAAGACCGAAAATTGGGCGAAGGCCGAGCAAATGAGCACACAGGAATGCCAGACCGAAAATTGCGCCGCTGATGCCGGCTATCAGTAGCAGTTGTATCGGTCCGCGTCTTCTCATGTCCCGAAAGTCAATTTCAAGGCCCGCCAGGAACATCAGGAGAATGAAACCTATCTCTGAAAGAAAGGCGACAATGGTGTCATCGTGTATGAACCCGACAATGTGGGGACCTGTGGCAAAGCCAAATAGAATCAGCAGGATGGCTGAAGGAACCCGGAAACGACCTGACAAAACCGGCATTGCAAGAGATCCTGCAAGTAGCACGAGAAAGGCAAACAAATGGGAAGTGCTTTCGTGCATTGCTTAACTTTCGCTCGAAACGGTGACAATTATCGCCGTGCATGGTGCAAGGTCCGCGATGCGGCACGCCACGTCGGGATTCCAGAAAGTGTCCCGTCGGCGGTGACGTCGCGCAACGACCACCAAATCATGTTGTGCCGCCTCCTGGGCAATCGCCCTGACGGGATTTCCCTCCAGTTTTTTATATTCGAAGGGCAATTCGTACAATGCGCACAGGCGTCGAACGGCATTTGCGTCCATGTCTTCCATCTCGTTTTTCTCGCCTGCAACGATTTCGGAGACGCTGACGGTCGCCACTGTGAGCGTTCCCCCAAGGCGGCGCGTGATGTCTATTGCCAGCTCAGCGGATTCAATGGCAATTTGGGATGATGACACGGGCAATAAAATCCTGCGATACGGGTTGGACCCACGGCAGACCGCAACCGGTGCAACAAGCGCGTCACACAGGTTCGATAGCGGGCTGCGGCGTCCGGTGAGGCGCCTGCTCCAGGGACGGCTCACAGGGGGAACGAGCACGACCCCGGGATGTTGCGTCGCTACGGCTTTGTTGAATTCTCGTTCGGGAACAAGTGGCATCGAAACAATCTCCTCCATGATCCCATCATCCGCCATCGTTTTTGACGTGTTTGCTACACCTTCCGGGATGCATCGGAGCAACCTGGTGATCTCACACGCGCCAGCAACGGATCGCGCTTCGACAGACACCTTCGCGTCTTTTCGGCTAAATTCAATCGTTGTCAGATTATTACCGTACTGTTTCGGGAATTGGGCTTCACCCACCCGAAGATACCGCGCCACGGAGATGAGAGCCTGGGGTTGCCCAACCAGCAGGACTCTGTCTTCTTCCTCAAGTATCGTATCGCCGGTTGGGACGAGAAGATTATCAGCGCGAAAAACAGCGGCGATTCGCCAACTGTCCGGCGCCAGGTGACGGAGTGGCTTTTTTAGCAACGGTGAGGCCGCTGTGAGCCGAATTTCGACTATTTCCCCGCGTCCAAGTCCGATTCCTCGGGGCGTGACTTGTCCCTTAAAACACAAAGTGCGATCCACCTGGTCAGCGACGATGTTGCTGCGATCCAACACGAGGATATCTTTTTGTTCGTAGCGTTCGCGGTTGTTTGGATCGTGGAGCATGGCAATCACCGGGTCAAATCCAAGGTCGTGGCCCAGGCTTCCGAGTTCCAGATTCACCTCATCATCTCCAGTCAGCGCAACGAGCGCTGTTTGCCCGTGAATGTCGATGTGTTTGCTCAACAGGAGACGACTGGTGCCGTCGCCTGCTATCAGCCGTGGCAACGGATATGTGATTTTGGTGGTGGATGCTCCCCTAGTCCAGGAACTCCGGAGTCGGGACAACTCGGACTCCGCATTCTCGATCACAATCACTTCGTGCCGCGCGGCAAGCCGTCGGGCCAGAACCTCACCGGACGAACCAGCCCCTATGATAACCACACGAACGCTCATAGCGAACCACCGAGCATTCCAAACAGCCGGTCCCATGTTGAATATCCAACAAAACAGAATGGACATCTGATTTCCGCAAACCATTTTTGATAAATATTGTTCCGGGTATTATCACTCATTTAATTTCCTCAATGATTTCCGTTGATTTCTGCTTTGAGCGACAGTGACATTTTCATTCTGTCCTCATTCCAATGAGGACATTCGTCCTTGTTTTTCAGGCACCATCTTTTCAAATGGTGATGAGCGAGAACCATTCTGTCGCTGTGACAA
>JAFGFZ010000454.1 GCA_016930815.1 Pirellulales bacterium
CAGACTTGCCGCCTTCGGCAGACTTGCCGCCTTCGGCAGACTTGCCGCCTTCGGCAGACTTGCCGCCTTCGGCAGACTTGCCGCCTTGGTAGTCTGGGTAGGCACAGATTCCTGGATCAATCCTTGAGCGACTATCTGTCCTGAATGAAATCCCAGATCGAATGCATATCCTCGTAGCGACCAGCGAAGCGGTTCCATTTTGCAAGACGGGTGGATTGGCCGATGTTTGCGGCAGTTTACCCCGGGAAATTCCCAACTTGGGACATCAGGCATCCCTTGTTTTACCGGCCTATCGCCAGGTACTGACCAGCCAACTGCCGATTGAAAAGACGGGGATCGAGTTCGAGATACCCATTGGTCGGAAAAACGTCACCGGAAGTGTGTTGACCTGCCAGCTGGGCGATAGTGGAGTTCCGGTCTATTTCATCCAGCAAGACACGTATTTTGATCGCGGGGAGCTCTACAGCATCTCGGGCGTGGACTATCCGGACAATTGCGCGCGGTTCGTTTTTTTCTGCCGTGCCATCATGGAGCTGGCAACCCAACTCCCTGCCTGCCCGGATGTGATCCATTGCAATGATTGGATGACAGGTTTGATCCCTGCCTACCTGCAAACCGAATATGCTGGCCGGCCCGGTTATGAACAGATCGCCACGATCCTGACGATCCACAATATCGCATACCAGGGCAATTTCTGGCACTGGGACATGGAACTGACGGGAATTGACTGGAAGCATTTTAACTGGCAGGAAATGGAGTTTTACGGGAACCTCAGCTTCCTGAAAAGCGGAATCGCCATGGCTGACAAAATCAATACGGTCAGCCCTACCTATGCGGAGCAAATTCTATCGCCTCCTTGGAGCTGTGGCATGGAAGATATCCTGCGGCATCGGCGTGACGATCTCTGTGGGATTATCAACGGCATCGATGTCCGCCTATGGAATCCCGAAACGGATATCTATCTAGTAACGGATGGTTACGCAAACTACGATGTTGAATCGGTTTCCATTGGGAAAAAACTCAACAAGGCAGCCCTGCAACGCGAACTGAACTTGCCCCAACACGACATGCCGTTGATTGGGATCATTGGCCGGCTCGTCGACCAGAAGGGTTTTGACCTCGTTACCGAGGTGATGAAGACGTGGGTCCGATCGCAACCAGTGCAGTGGGTGATTCTTGGCACGGGTGAGCCCCGTTATCACAAATTGCTCGCGGAACTGGAGCAGCTATATCCGCAAAATGTGTCCGTGCGTCTCGAATTCTCGAACAAACTGGCGCATCGGATCGAAGCCGGTGCCGATCTATTCTTGATGCCAAGCCAATTTGAACCGTGCGGTCTGAATCAATTGTACAGTTTGCGATACGGAACATTACCGGTCGTTCACGCAACGGGTGGCTTGGCCGACACAATCACAAATACCACGGATGAAACACTTGCTCTCGGTACCGCCAATGGATTTTCCTTCGTAGAGCATTCCTCGGATGCCTTGGCGACCGCATTGCACCATGCGATTGCCACCTATGCCAACAGGCATACCTGGTCCACGGTCCAAACGATCGGTATGCAACAGGATTGGTCTTGGGCACACAGTGCGCAGAAATACCTGCAACTCTACGAATCGGCAATTGCCAAGCGGAAGGCATCGGTTCTAGCATAATCTAGGGATCATTTTCTACTGATTCCCGGCCGAGAACTTCATTCCATTTGACACAAACACGGTTGACCGTTATCACTGGCACTTTAGGATTATCTCATGCAAAGCATGCCTTATTGGGCTTGCTACGAGAGGATCCTATCTCTTGGCCATTTGGTTGCCCCGGAACGTAAAGCCGTTACGCTCCGCAAAGTGATGGAATAGTTGTACGACTGGGTAAAGTATGCCGATCCGGTAAACACGGGAGAGTCTGCCGGCTTTCCATAAAAACATCCCTCGGATTCACGCGGTCCCTAGCATCAGAGCATCTGGCGTAGGTCGCTCGGTATCGAAACAGTTCGCATCCCAAGGATACTTCCTCCATGCCCGCTCCTGTCCGATTAGTCTTGGTCTTCCACAATCATCAACCAGTCGGCAATTTTGATAGCGTCGTTGAGCAGGCCTATCAGGACAGCTACCGTCCATTCTTAGATGTGTTTGAACCATTCAAAAATCTCCAGATCGCATTGCACACAAGCGGCCCACTGATGGAATGGCTCGAAACGCACCACCCTGAATATATCGATCGACTTGCCAGGTTGGTATCGTCTGGGCGCATTGAGATTGTGGGAGGTGCTTTCTACGAACCCATCCTGACGATGATTTCACCGGAAGATCGCCGAGGGCAGATCAGAACCTATACGGAATGGCTCGAGGACCATTTCAACACCCGGATTCGTGGAATGTGGGTGCCAGAGCGGGTATGGGAGCAATCCCTCGTAACCGACATTCGGGCTGCCGGTATTTATTACACGCTTCTTGACGATTTCCATTTCAAGTCGGCTGGTCTGACGGAAGATCTGCTCCACGGGTACTACATCACGGAAGACAATGGTCGCCTGCTGAGTATCTTTCCTGGGAGTGAGAGGTTGCGGTACACGATTCCATTCGCCGATCCGGAGACAACCATCCACTATCTAAAAGATGTTGGCGAACATCATCCCGGCGCTGTGGTTGCTTTTGGAGACGACGGCGAGAAATTCGGTGTCTGGCCCGATACAAATAAGCACGTCTACAGCGATGGCTGGCTTGCACGGTTCTTCGGGGCTCTCACTGAAAACGGCGAGTGGTTGGAGGTCACAACACCAAGCAAGATCCTCGACAGTGTTCCTCCGGTGGCCAAGATTTACCTTCCGGAAGGCAGTTATCGCGAGATGACGGAGTGGGCTTTACCAGCGTCTCGGATCGAGGAATTCGAGCAGATTCGTCACGAGTTTGATTTGGACAACCAATGGCACCGCATTGCCCCATTTGTCCGGGGCGGTTATTGGCGGAATTTTAAGGTCAAATATCCTGAAACGAACGAAATGTACTCCCGGATGCAAATGGTCAGCCGCCGCGTCCGCGATTCCGTTGCGTCCCCCGAAGCTGTGAACATGGCCCGGCGCGAGTTGTATCGAGGCCAGTGTAATTGCGGGTACTGGCATGGTGCATTTGGTGGGGCATATTTACCCCATCTGCGCAACGCCATCTATAATCATCTTATCGCAGCCGACAACATTCTGGATGAAGCAGCGAATCGTGGCCTAGGGGAAATGGCTACGCCGTGGGTTGAAGCGGTGGCCGATGATTATGATTTCGATGCCCGGCAGGAGATCCGTCTGGCCAGCAACCGGCTCATCGCCCTGCTCGCTCCAGCCTGCGGTGGAGTGCTCTACGAACTCGATGTACGAGCCATTTGCCTGAACGTTCTGGCAACGCTTGCCCGGCGCCACGAAGGATACCACCATCTCGTCCTCTCCGGACCGACTGACAATGGCCAGGCCGTTGCCAGCATCCACCATCTGGTCCACTTCAAACAGGAAGGTCTCGATCAACGCGTTCAATACGACGCCTATCCTCGAAAGAGCCTGATCGATCATTTCTTCGATACGCGCGTTCGCGCAGATGCGGTCGCTGCGGGGAATGCGGCCGAATTAGGGGACTTCGTTCGATCACCCTACGATGCCAAAATCCTTCGCAGCTCGGATCGCGTGCAAGTCCAGCTCACACGCCAGGGATTCGTCGATGGACATTCGGTGCGACTCTCCAAGAGCGTGACACTCACTGCCAATCAATCCTTCTTCGAATTGACCTATCTGCTTGAAGGACTCCCTCAAGAGAAGCCGCTTCACCTGGCGGTTGAAATGAACTTCGCGGGAATGCCCTCGGGCCAGGACGATCGTTATTTCCGGGATGCGGCCGGGAATCATCTGGGACAGCTCGGCGCGCTCCTCGACCTGGAAAACACCTTCTCTCTCAATCTGGTCGATCATTGGCAGGGGCTGGATGTCGGCCTTCACATGGACCGTCCGACTGGATTCTGGACCTTCCCAATCGAAACGGTCAGCCGATCCGAAGGCGGATTCGAATTGGTCCATCAATCCACCGTCGTCATGCCGCACTGGACGGTTCTGGCCGATGGGCACGGGCAATGGCGCGTGACCTTCCAGGTCGGCCTGGACGCCTCGCTCGCCGAATCCCGGATCCTCCAGGAATCCGTCGCCGCCGTGTGACTTTCCCGCACGCGTGCCTCGGAGCATTCGGATCAGGCCGCAAAACAAGACGCCTGGTGCCAGGGAGAAGCCTTCCACATTCGGCAAGGAATCCGCTAGAAGAAGGTAAACTGCGGACTCTCCGGCAATTGCCGATATCTTGAAGGATCGTTCGCCTGATGCAGGTCAAATCGACCATGAAGCAAATCGCGGACGACACGAAATGTCAACGGTCGCATCCGAGGATCCGGCTTCTGCCGACCAAATGTCCGGACTTGGCCGTAATCAAATCGCGAGCGATCGCGTTCGATGATTCGACGACGCATCGGACCCTCGTATCCCTGGCAACTGCCGGTAAATGGACAAAACTGGAAAGAAGCCCAGCCCCAGTACTATTCTCGCTACCACCCCCCACCCCGTCAATCAAGGAATTGAGCCCTTGACAATAAATATCATAATGATATCATATCAATATCGTAGTTTCCGGGGCCGGGTTTCTTGTGTGGAGGTAGAATAATGAACCGAGAGCGATTGATTCATGTCCCGAATGGCTGGGCTATCTTGCCATTGACGCTCGCGATCTTCGTGATCAGTGGAGTGTTCCTTTGGATGTTTATTGACGGGGCGATTGAGGCCGCGTCCGGGAGCAGGGAACTTCCCAATTTCTGGCTGCTTGGCGGATTTCTTCTCGCTTTGGGCCTAGGACTATTCACCTGTTTCGGATACTTCACACTTCAGCCGAACGAGGCCCGGGTCCTGATCCTGTTCGGAGCCTATCGAGGCACGGTCCGTGATGCGGGCTGGCGGTTCACGAATCCATTGAATTCAAAGATCCGGCTCTCGCTGCGTTCCCGCAACCTCAATGGTGAAAAGCTGAAAGTCAACGACAAGCGGGGCAATCCGATCGAGATCGCCGTGGTCGTGGTCTGGCGGGTCCACGATACGGCTCAGGCGAGTTTTGATGTCGATGACTACGAAGAATTCGTTGAAGTTCAAAGTGAGTCCGCCGTGCGGCATCTTGCCAACTGCTACGCTTACGACCATGGAGAGGAAAACGAAATCACACTGCGTAGCGGTGTCGATGAAGTTTCAGCCAACTTGCAGCAAGAACTCCAAAACCGCGTTGGAAAAGCGGGTGTCGAAGTCGAGGAAGCCCGGCTGACCCACCTTGCCTACGCGCCTGAGATCGCCGGCGCCATGCTCCGCCGCCAGCAGGCCGAAGCCATCATTGACGCCCGGCAGAAGATCGTCCATGGCGCGGTCAGCATGGTCGATATGGCCCTGCAAGACCTTGCCGATAAGAATGTCGTTGAACTTGATCAGGAACGCAAGGCAACGATGGTCAGTAATTTACTTGTCGTGCTTTGCGGTGAAACGGAAGCTCAGCCGGTGATCAACACGGGGACACTCTACACCTAAATCCCGATCATGAAATCCTGCAAGGCATTTTTGTTACGGATGAATCCCGACCTCTACAAGGAAATCGAGGCCTGGGCACAACAGGAGCTGCGCAGCGTGAATGGTCAAATTGAATTCCTGCTGAAAGAAGCGGTGAAGAAAAGGCGGCACCTATTAAAGGCAGAAGAGAACGCGGATTCACCGCCCGTGGAGTAATGGCGCTATGAGAAAATGGATTGAGTCGGCCCCAAACTCGGATTGCCGCCTTCGAGAATCTACTTGCAACCGATCCATTCCAAGCCTTAAACTGACCTTTCATGGATTGCCGCGAGGCCATCCGTCCAAGCGTTTGCTTGAAAATAAAAGATCCATCGGGCAACCCTTGGCCGCCGCGGTCCGTTTGCAGCTCGTTGGTCCTGCCGTCTTGCATGTTCGTTTCGTGGAGTTGAACTCATGGAATTCCGTCCATTGGGGAAAACGGGTATCCGCGTTTCACCCGTGGCCCTCGGCTGCTGGCCTATTGCCGGCATTCGGAGTCCTGGCGTGAACGACGCGGATAGCCTGGCGACCATTGCGGCCTGTTTTGATCTGGGAATCAATTTCCTCGATACGGCCTACTGCTACGGTTACGATGGCGAGAGTGAGAAGTTGATACGCCAGGCCGTGGGGGATCGCCGGGACGAAGTCGTGATCGCGACGAAAGGAGGGATTCGGCTCGAACCACCCGATCAAGAAATGGTCCACGATGCTTCACCGGCAAGTTTGAAGGCGATGTGTGACGAAAGCCTCCAGCGGCTTGGCACGGATCGGGTCGAGCTCTACTACCTCCATGAACCGGATCCTCAAGTCCCCATGGCGGAATCGGCCGGTGCAATCCGCGATTTGATGGAATCGGGTAAGGTCCTCGCGGCCGGCGTGTCGAATGTCGATCTCGATCAGCTCCGCGAATTCCACGCGAACTGCCCGGTCTCGGCGGTTCAGCCACCCTACAACATGCTGCAGCGGGAGATTGAAAAGGACCTGGTCCCCTGGTGCCTGGAGCACGACGTTTCCCTCTGCGTCTACTGGCCATTGATGAAAGGCCTCCTCGCCGGCAAGCTCACCCGAGACCACCAATTTCCGGCCGAGGACAGCCGGTTAAAATACACGATGTTCCAAGGGAAAGAGTGGCAAAAAAACATGGACTTTGTCGACCGGCTGCGCGAAATTGCGGTTCGCAGCGGTCATACAGTGGCCCAATTAGTGATCAATTGGACAATTCACCAGCCGGGAATCACAGCCGCCCTCTGTGGTGCGAAACGGCCATGGCAAATCGCCGAGACTTCCGGCGCCCTGGGATGGCAATTGTCCACGGAAGAAATCGCTGCCATCGAAGAGGCAATCCGTTCGCGCGGAACCCCCTAACCGGCATCTCTTGCGGATTTCGTCGTATCTGTCTACTTTTGAACAGAAGGAAACGAAGATAACTGAGAGGCACAATCTCTGTTTCC
>JAFGFZ010000065.1 GCA_016930815.1 Pirellulales bacterium
CCCGCCGTAAACGGCGGGTCGAATACCGCCTGCGGCGGAGAAGGGCCGTAAACGGCCCTGATGTTCCATGACGAACAACATGACAAAGTGTGGGTAAGGACAAGGGTGCTACCCCAGGCTACGGTGAAAAAGGCCTCCGGCCTATGGTTGATCCCAAAATCGTAACATCCAAGATCACGCAATGGGAGCATGCACGATTCAGAGTAAATCGCCAAAGCCCAGCGGATTTGGTTAGAATAAATCCTTTGGAAGCGCGGAGACGAATGAACTCCCAACTATGATAGGAAAATGATGATGAGAATAAGCAGAGAAGCGATCCTTTTTCTGGCCAATAGTGGCGTAATATATTTGGTACTTTGCCAATCGCTTCTAGCCCAATTGCCAAGGCAGAACATGCCATTGACAGTGCGAACCAAGGACGGCCAACAAGCCGGCCATTCAGACGGGGATGTTAAGGATGTTCGTCTCCCACCAGGACCGCCCGGAGTTGGCGCATTTCCTCGAGATCGATTCGGTCTATTGATCCATGATCCAAGTGCCTTCCAGGGGTATACCTTGATTGCATCGATGGGATCTATGGACACCTATTTGATCGACATGGATGGTCGAGTCGTTAAAACGTGGCACAGTGAATATCCGTTACCGGCAAGCGTCTACCTCCTCGAAAATGGTCATCTTTTGCGGACTGGAATGTCTCGTGTCGGCCCACCCGCGCCCAGCGGAGGCCCGCCGGGCCGCGATGGCCAACGAACAGGCCGCGTCGGCAGAGCACCGGGTCGTGATGTTGGGCCCGCTGAGCGTGACAACCATTCCACGACGTCCGAACGTCGATTCCCGATGCCTGGTTGGGGGCCGGGAGGGCCTGTCGGGGGCGGTGTTGGAGGAAAGGTTCAGGAGTTTACCTGGGACGGCGAACTTGTCTGGGACTTCGAGTACGCCAGCGACACGCACATCTTGCACCATGATATCCAGCGGCTTCCCAACGGCAATGTGTTGATGATCGCCTGGGAAAAAAAGACGGCCGAGGAAGCCATCGCGGCTGGACGCAATCCGCAACTGCAGGGCAACCGGGATTTGCAACCTGACTTCATCATCGAAGTGCAACCCACGGGTAAGACCACGGGCGAGATTGTCTGGGAGTGGCATATCTGGGACCACTTGATCCAGGACCACGATGCCTCCAAAGCAAACTATGGCGATGTGGCCGTTCATCCTGAGTTGGTCGATGTCAACTTCACGGAAGGCTGGGTTGGGCAGCTTTCAGAAAAGGAGGCGGAAAAACTTCGGTCTCTTGGCTATCTCGGCCCGGCACCTCCAGGAGGGGGAGGTCCTGGAGGCCCTGATTGGACTCACACCAATTCCATCGCATACAACGCCCAGCTCGATCAGATTGTGTTGAGTGTCCATGCGTTTCATGAAATCTGGGTCATTGATCACAGTACAACAACGGCCGAAGCTGCCGGCCACACGGGTGGCCGTCGTGGAAAAGGTGGTGATCTTCTCTACCGTTGGGGGAATCCGCGGGCGTACCGTGCTGGCACGCATCGAGATCAACAACTTTTCGCCCAGCACGATGCCCACTGGATCCCACAAGGCCTACCCGGCGCAGGGAACCTTCTCGTGTTCAACAATGGCCGCGGCCGCCCTGATGGCGACTATTCTTCCGTGGATAAAATCACACCACCGGTCGATCCGCAGGGCCGATACGCCTGCAAGCCGGGAGAAGCTTACGGACCAGAAAAACCGGTGTGGAGTTACACCGCGTCGAAGAAGGCCGATTTCTTCGCATCTCTCATTTCAGGTGCCCAGCGATTGCCAAACGGAAACACAATCATTTGTGCCGGTGACCGGGGCATGATCTTCGAGGTGACTCCCCAGAAGGAAGTCGTCTGGAAATATATCAATCCCATCGGCGCAGGGATGGGGCCGGGCGGTTTCGGATTCCCAATGCCCGGACCAGGGCCTGCTCCGAGTCCGGATCGCAATGGTCCCATGCCGGCTGAAATCCTTCCATGGTTCCTCCGAGGAATGATCGGTGTGACACAAGAACAGAATCGCCCCTTGGATCAGCTCCAGAAAGAGATCCATGAAAAGCTCGATACGATTCTGACCGCCAAGCAGAAGGACCAAAGGAAAGACATGGTGCCCGGTTTCGGTCCAAAAGGATTCGGAAGCTTCCCGCAACCTGGTCAACTCATGACAGCCTTTCTTCAATCACGGCTCCATCTGACGGATCGGCAAAAGCAACAAATGGAATTACTTCAGAAGGAAGTGGATACAAGGCTGGCCGGGATCCTATCCGACAAGCAACGGGATCAACTCGATGCAATGCGGCAGGGTTTCGGCCCGGGTGGATTCCCCGGCCCTCCGGGATTAGGCCAGCCTGATCCATCGGTCGGTCGGATCCCCGCCGACCGTGGAAATCAGGGCCCGTTCGGTCCGGGCAATCCGGGTAATCCCTTCGGCCCGGGAGGATTCCCGCCTGGCGGCTTCGGTGGACCAGGTGGTGGACCAGGTCTTTTCAGCCCACCGGGGCCTGGAATTTGGGGAGCGCAATTGTTCCGCGCCTATCGCTACGCACCCGACTATCCCGGCTTGGCCGGAAAAGAACTCATACCAGGAAAGACGATCGAGGAACTCCAGGCGGCAGAGGCCAAGACACGGCATCCGGGGGATTGATTCCACGCTTTTTTTAGACGGGACTCGATCGCAATGCTGATTTCAAAAGCCGAATTTATGCTAAGGTTGAAATCGGGAGCCGTCGATCATAGGCCGGCGGAACAATATTCGATATAAGGATTGGATGATGGCCAAATCCTCAATACGAAAAATTAGTCGCAGAACCGTCCTGAAGCGTTCGGCAATTGCCGTGGCTGCATGTGCCGCCGGTGTTGGAGGCGGTTCGTTCTGGTTGGGCCGGCGCAAGCGGAATTCCACGCACCTTGGGAAGAAGGTTATCGTCATTGGATTCGATGGAATGGATCCCCAGCTGGCGCGGAGGATGATGGATGCCGGAGAGCTCCCGAACCTCGCGAAACTTCGTCAGGGCGGGGGATTCCGCCAACTGGGTACCAGCATTCCGCCGCAAAGCCCTGTGGCATGGGCCAATTTTATCAATGGGGCTGGGCCTGGATCGCACGGGATATTCGACTTCATTCATCGGCATCCAAGCGAACAATGCGCCCCGTTCTTTTCTGCGGCGGAAACCGTCTCCGGTAAGGGGTATTGGGATGTTGGCGATTATAGGCTCCAGCTCAACTTCTGGCCCTTCAATCACAAGCTGCCCGCCACGCTGCTCCGGCGTCAAGGCGTGCCATTCTGGGACTACCTCGACGAAGCTGGGATCCCGTCGACATTCTACGATCTGCCGTCCAATTACCCGCCCAGTCCGTCCCAGCATGGCAATCATCGTTGCCTCTCGGGAATGGGCACACCCGACATGCTGGGGACGTATGGAACCTACCAGCATTTCGCCGAGGACGGCCCGCAGGGAACTGTGAACGAAGGAGGGGGTAAACGCACCCAACTGATCTTCCAACAGGAGACAGCGAAGGCCCATCTTGTCGGGCCGGAAAACCAATTCCTCAAAGAATCCACTCCGACCTCGGTCGAGTTCCTCGTCCATCGTGACCGGCAAGCGAATGCCGCAGTGATTGAAGTCCAAGGCCGTAAGATCCTCCTGGAATCTGGTAGTTGGAGCCCGTGGATCCGGCTTGATTTCAATTTGAGCACGCCGGCCTTCGTGCCTGATGAAACTGCCCATGGGATTTGCCGGTTCTATCTTCAGGAGGTTGCTCCGAACTTCAGGCTCTATGTGACTCCAATCAATATCGATCCATCGGACCCGGCGATCCAGATGGCTGAGCCGGATTCGTTTGTTCAAGACATATCAGATCGTCTCGGGCTCTTTTACACGGCCGGCTTCCAAGAAGATCACAAGGCTTTGTCCAACGGTGTCTTTTCCGACGACGAATTCGTAAGGCAAGCGGGCATGGTCCTCGAGGAGCGGCTCGCGCTGCTCGACTACGCACTGCAAGATTATGAAGATGGCTTGCTCTTCTTCTACTTTTCCAGCACGGATCTCCAATCCCATATGTTGTGGTGGAACAACAATGACAAACACCCAACACGATCCGAGTCCGAGGCGAAAAAGTACTTCGGAAATATCCGTCAGTTATATCAGAGGCTCGACGGGGTGGTTGGAGATTTGTTGGCCCGTTACGGGAATCGGGCGACTTTATTCGTCATGAGCGATCATGGATTCGCCAATTTTGGCCGGCAGTTTAACCTCAATTCTTACTTGCGATACCATGGATATCTCGGCCGACCTGAATGCACATCGCTCTTTCGCGATGTGGATTGGTCCCAGACAGCCGCTTATGGATTAGGGATCAACGGGCTCTACTTGAATCTCAAAGGGCGTGAACGGGATGGGATTATTGAACCGGGTGATCAGCAGGAAGCCATCTTGCAGGAATTAACTCAAAGATTGGAATCTGTCCGCGATGTCAACGGGCAACAAGTGATCCACCATGTCCACCGCACTGATAAGGCCTACTCGGGCAGCGCCACGGCCTTGGCGCCGGACCTCGTGGTCGGTTACTGCCGTGGCTACCGGGCCTCGTGGGCTACCTGTCTAGGGGATCTGACCGACGAAATCCTGCTGGACAACGATTCCGCCTGGAGCGCGGATCATTGCGCTGATGTCGCCGAAGTGCCAGGCGTGCTCTTCTCCAACCGAACCATCGATATGGCCAACCCCGCGCTGGTCGATCTTGCGCCATCGATCCTCAATGAATTTGGATTGCCTATCCCATCATCGATGGAAGGCAAAAATATCTTCTGATGGATAGTTGCGTCATGGACATTCTTGTGCAGATAGTCACCTGCCTCAACCGCACGGCAAACGCCCTCGGCAGGTACCTGCTGGCGCCGATTGGCTGGCTTCCGGGATGGTTTTCCATGACCATTGTCTCAGCCATGACGGGAGTGCTGCTGCTTGTTGTTTTCAAATACACGTCCAACCAAAAGGCAATCCGGCGGGTTCGGGATAAGATCAAAGCCCATCTGCTGGAAATGAAACTTTTCAAGGAGAGCGCGGCGGTGACGCTTCGGGCCCAGGGCCGTGTTTTCCTGAGTGTTTCCCGCTTGTTATCTCTTTCCATCGTGCCGATGTGCGTCATGCTCGTGCCCGTATGCCTTCTGATGGCGCAGTTGGCCCTGTGGTACCAATCGCGGCCTCTGCGAGTGGGAGAAGGAGCGGTCATTACATTGAAACTTGGCGGCTGCGGCGAGTCGTCTTGGCCGAATGTGATTTTTGAGACGAACCCGGCTGCGGATGTTGTGGTGGGTCCGGTCCGCGTGCAAAGGAAGCGTGAGATCTGCTGGCATGTCAGAGCTCGCCAAGCCGGATACCACCAGATTCGGTTTCAGGTAGATCATGAAACCACCGAGAAAGAACTGGCAGTCGGCGATCATTACATGCGCCTTGCCAGGAAACGCCCAAGCTGGAACTGGCTGGAAACCCTTTTGCATCCCTCGGAGAAGCCTTTTCCTCCCGATGCGGCGGTCCAATCGATCGAGATAGATTACCCGGATCGTGCGTCGTATATCAGTGGCACGGATTGGTGGGTGGTCTACTGGTTCGTCATATCGATGGTTGCCGCTTGGTGCTTTCGCCCCTGGCTCCATGTCAGCATATGAAGACAGTCATTCCATGAGCTGGGATTTCACGTCTTCCTTCGTGGCGGGTTCATTGATCTCGTCCGGCACAAGACTCTGGCGCAGTGACGCGATATCGGGTGCAAGAGAGAGGTGTGGCCGAATGACATCCAGGAATAGGTCAAAATCCCGCCGGCTATAGGCATAGTTCACTCCGGCCAAGGAGAGATAGCGCACGCGTTTATCCATGGCCTTTTGAAGAAAAGTCACGGTTTCATGGAAATAGAGGAATAGATGTGCCGGGCCAAAATCGGCTTCGCACGGATTGATTTGAACCATCATGTTCCGGGCACCGATGGCACGGAAAGCATCCACCTGGTCGACGTTAAGGTAGTGACTCACAATCGTACCGGGGTACTGGCTCAGCAACCAGCGATGCAGGGCCTGCGGCCTCCGCCACTGTCTGCTGATCGAATCGATATAGACGAGCACATCGGGATTGACTTCGCGGCAAGCGTTGAAGAATGCCTCCAATTCCTCGGCGATCTCGGGCCGATTCTTGTAGGCACCGAACCATTCGATGCTGAGTTTGATAATGTCTGCACGCCGCTGTTTTGGAATGTCCGGACCGATCCATGTCCGGAGCCAGGCAGTAAAATGTTGTTCATCGCGAGACTTCGGCAATCCGACAGGCTCCACGGCCACCATGAGCCCTTGATCATGGGCATATTCCACAATCTGGAAGTACGTCTCGGCCAACTTCGGATTCAGGCCAGAGGATTCAATAAGCCGTCCTTGGGCCGTGCGCGTGTCATCACCCAGGCAGAATACATTGAAGGCTTCCAGCGCCACAGCCTCATCCACCCAACGCTTCATGCGATCCGCGTTCCATAGGAAGTATTCGTAGCGCGGATAAAGCAGGAAGGAGTGGCAACGCCCCTTGGTAAGATACAGGCGATTCAACTCTCGATAGACCTCTGGGCCCGACGCATCGGCCCAGACCTGGAATTCCGAAAGGACGATAAACGGTTCAGGTTTCTCCTGAGCTCTCGCATTGGCCGGCTGGAGATTGATCAAAACGAACAAGCACAGCAAATAGTCTCGCATGATAAATAACTCCCAACACGGCCGAAGGCCGCAACCAAGTGTAGGCGGGTCTCTCCGAGACCCGCAATGCCACCTCATAATAGCATCCTATAAGATGCGCGCTCCGTGCGCGCATCTTACACGGTAAGACTCTAATTTCATCAGGCCGAACCATGGAAATCGTCTGGCACATTATTATAATTGCTTGCTGGAAATTCATAAGGGGAATAAGAACAATGAACAACGCTACCTGGCTGGGTGTGGGAATCATTCTGGTTTTATCCTTCACGGCGGATAGCGCCCCGTGTCAAGAGATGCCCGTATTGCCTGTTGGCGAAGAACGGAGCCAGGCAGTGCGGCCCGTACCTCCACCCCCGTCTCTGGAGATCATCCCACCGCTTGCCACGGAGATTCCAACACCCTATGCACGATGGGACCGGGGCCCAACTAAAGACCCTAATTACTTTCCAATTGCCGTCTGGCTTCAGGCTCCCAAGAATGCCAAGCGTTATCAAGCAGCCGGAATCAACCTTTACATCGGGCTGTGGAAAGGCCCAACCGAGCAGCAACTTGCCGAGCTAAAGAAAGCGGGCATGCCGGTCATCTGCGATCAGAACGAGCTGGCATTGAAGCGGCTTGATGACGAAATCATCGTTGGGTGGATGCATGGCGACGAACCCGACAATGCTCAAAGCCTGGGGCCCGGTAAAGGATACGGCCCGCCGGTTGAACCTGAAATGGTCGTCGAAAGTTACGAGCGAATGAAGGCTGCCGATCCATCCCGGCCGATATGGCTCAACCTCGGCCAGGGAGTTGCCTGGGACGCATGGCATGGACGCGGGGTACGGACGAACCATCCCGAAGACTACCCCGCCTATGCGAAGGGATGCGACGTTGTCTCATTCGATATCTATCCGGCCACGCATCGCCACGAGTCGGTTCGCGGAAATCTCTGGTATGTTGCCCAGGGCGTGTCGCGACTCCGAAAGTGGACCGGTGACGCCAAGATCGTATGGAATTGTATCGAATGCACGCGAATCAGTAATCCGAGCTCGAAACCCACACCGCACCAGGTACGGGCCGAGGTATGGATGTCGATTATCCACGGCAGCCGGGGATTGATTTACTTCGTCCACCAATTCGAACCGGAATTCATTGAGGCCGGGCTGCTGGCCGATCTGGAAATAGTCGAGGCCGTGACGGCATTCAACCGGCAAATTCATTCCCTGGCCGCGGTGATCAACAGTCCGACAGTTCCTGGTGCCGCTACCGTGATATCCTCTTCCCCCAACACGCCCGTGCATGTGATGGTAAAAAGACATCAGGGTGCGACGTACCTATTTGCAGTCGCCATGCACCAACAGGAAACAGAATCCACGGTTCGGTTGCATGGACTTTCAGGGCATACTGAAGCCGAGGTATTGGGCGAGGGCCGCACGGTTGCAATCCGCGAAGGACAAATCACCGACCGGTTCCAAGGCTATGGCGTCCATCTCTATAAGATTGCCGCACTGTGAGCATCAGTTCATCAGTCAATGAATCCATGATTCCAGCCGGGCAAAGTTTTCCAAAATCCGCAGACCGTGCTTCTGGCTCTTCTCCGGATGGAACTGGGTTGCATAGAGATTGTCCCGCCAAATTACCGAACAGAACGGGCCACCGTACTCGGTTTCGGCCGCGATGATCTCTGGATCGCGAGGCACGACGTAATAGGAATGGACAAAGTAAAAATGGCTGTTATCCGGAATTCCGTCGAAAATCGGGGCCCTCCGGCGGATCGCCAACTGATTCCAGCCCATGTGAGGGACTTTTCGTTCGGAAGTAGGGACGAATCGCTGCACATGCCCTGAAATAATACCAAGACCCGTGTGTTGGCCATCTTCATAACTGACATCGAATAGGAGCTGCAGGCCAAGGCAAACACCCAGAAATGGCTTCCCATCGGCAACCACCTCGCGGACAACATCGTCCAATCCTTGTTGCCGTAGCGCGATCATCGCATCGGCAAAAGCACCCACACCAGGCAACACAACCTTGTCCGCCGCCCGTATCGCGGCCGGATCATCGGTAATTGTTGCCTCGGCACCCACCTTTTCAAAGCCCTTCTGCACGCTACGGAGGTTACCCATCTTGTAGTCGATAATCGTGATCATTGAGTCGCTCGAAATATTGCCCATTCCAGGAATTGTTAGAATTGATGGAACACCACACGCATATCCCACATCATCCAGTTCGTATGCTACCACGGGCGTTCCAGTAACACCACGCTCCGTATCTGTCCATTTTTCATAATGGAGAAAACTCAATCGCCGAAAAAATGAACATAAGGAAACCGAGAAAGCAGAGAACGCTTCCAGAAAACTCTTCCTCCGTTTTCTTTGTTTCCTTATGTTTAAAATGGATAGATAAACGATCAGCTGCCATTCCAATGCATTCCACGCGGAGTATGGAACTGCGCAACATCAGGCTCCGCGTGCCGATCGAACATTCGCACGGCGTCCCTATTGCCTGCGGAACGTTTCTGGATAGACCACCAATTCAATCCGGCGGTTCCGAGTTTGGCCGGCGGGAGTAGCGTTCGAGACGACCGGGTGGTTGGATCCCTGGCCCATGACGAAGAGTTGGTCGGCGGACATGCCTAATTCGCGAGTCAACATGTCATAGATGACCATGGCCTGGGCGATGGTCAGATGATGGCTACTTCCATACTGCGATGTTCGGACGAAACTCGGATCGGTATGCCCTTCGATACCGATAATTTGCCGCGGGTATTGCCGATTCAACTCATTGGCGATGCTTTGGAGCAGATTCCGCGCGGTACTGATTGGCCTGGCACTGGCAGGTTGGAAGAGGCGGTCTGCCGCGACCTCGATTCGAATCACATCGCCATCCGGCCGGACTGTGATGCCCGGTATGTTGGCAATGACTAAGTCGCGGACGAGGCTATTATTCGGGCGGATTTCGGCTCCCGTTCGCCGCTGCACGGACGCGGCCAGCGCTTCGGTCCGTTGCTTGAGCGATTGGTTCGTTGTACGTGCTTCCGCGAGTTGATCCGTGGTGGTCTTGAGTTGTCCCCGTGTTGCCTGAATTTCGTCACTCAAAAGTTGGATCTGCTGCCGCGATTGGGCGAGGAGTGCCTGTAAGGCCTGATTGTCCCGATCGAGCTGATCCGCCCGTTCCTGCCATTGCTGACTCTGGGCAACCACGGTCTGCTGCTGCTCGGGCGACAATTTTGCCGTTGCTTGATTTGGTGTGAAGACGAATCGTCCACAACCGATACAACAGACCATCAATAGGACCGGCCAGCCAAGATATCGGCCTAGACAAGACACCGTACAATTTCCTATTGGAGCCGCAGTCATGGAATAGGACGGACGCCGCGCGGCATACCCGTATTAAGAACCTATCCTAAAACCGGCTCCCCCACGCCCCCTTTGCGGGGAGATGGGTCGGGGGTAAAGGGTTTTAGGATAAGCTCTAAGCGGCCGGGATCGTAGCAGCCGGCCCGGGCTAGCTCAAGTGCAGTTCATTGGGTTCTCATCTGGACACTCGCCGCGTGGCCGGTAAGACCCTCCCTGCGGGCCATCCGAATCGCGTCCTCGGCGATCTGTTGCAGGCCCGTTTCATTCACGTGGATCATGCTCCCCGCGCGAAGGAAATCATTGGCGGATAGACCGCTAGCGAACCGAGCCGTACCGCTGGTCGGCAAAACGTGAGACGGTCCGGCCACGTAGTCACCCAGAGGGACAGGGCAGAGGGGGCCTATAAATGTAGCCCCCGCATTATGGATGGACTCGGCGAGTGCCCCGGCTTGCGAACACTCGATATGCAGATGCTCGGGTGCAATTTCGTTGGTCAGCTCCGCGGCCTCCCTGCGGCCCTTCACCAAGACCAGCGCGCCGAACGCCTCGAGGGACTGGCGAGCCAATTCGCTGCGATCCAAGCATGCTAGCTGCTTCTCAAGTTCCAGGGCAACGTCGTCCAGTAACGATTCACTCCAGGAGAGAAGGATGCTAGCACCCGGTGAATGCTCGGCTTGGGCAATTAGATCGGACGCAATCCACGCCGGGGACGTTCTTTCGTCGGCGATCACCACCACCTCACTGGGGCCCGCGATGGAATCGATGTCAACGGTGCCGAAGACGTATTTCTTCGCGAGGGCAACAAACAGGTTGCCCGGCCCTACAATCTTGTCGACACGTGGCAATCCATCGATCCCGTAGGCGAGCGCGGCAACCGCCTGCACACCACCCATCCGGTAGACTTCCGTGATCCCCAACTCGTAACAAGTTGCCAAGAGATCGGGATTGTACGAACCATACTTGGTTGGTGGAGCAATAATAACAATCTCCGGAACGCACGCCGCCTGGGCCGGGACAGCCGTCATCAGGACCGACGATGGATAAGCGGCCGCCCCGCCAGGGATGCAACAGCCGATCCGGGCGAGCGGCACATACCGCTGCCGCAACCAACCACCACCATTGGGTAAATCGATGGTCACGTCCCGATGCAGAATCGCCGTTTGAAAATCGAGGATTTGTTTCGTGATCCGGCGGACCAGTTCCAGGTAATCCGAATCGATGTCGGCATGGGTCGCCGCCAGTTCGTCCACCGATACCCGCAATGTCTCGGCTGTCAATTCAACACCATCCAGTTTGGCCGTATAGTCGAGCACCGCCTCCAGACCGCGGTCTCGAACATCCCGGCATATCCGCTCGACAACCTGTTGTGGCGCCAGGGGCTCCCCAAAGACCTCGATCGTCTTCTGCCACCCCGCCTCACTCACCACTTCTCCATCAGCCGCGAGTTTGCCCCGGAGTGCAGCCAGAGATTCAACGGCACTGGCCGAACGCGTGTCGATCCGAAGAATGTTCATATTCCTGTCTCCACGATGGAATCGTTCCTTAGGCTAACAAATGCTCGTCGAACATGCTAAATTCTTAGAAACTCGAATATGGATTCACCATCCCTTTCTCCGTTCGCATTGTTTACCATTCTCACCAAATTTTTACCCAATGAAAACCCATGCCTGAAATCCAAATTGATTTTGCCAGCGATACCATCACACGCCCGACGGATGCCATGCGGCAGGCGATGGCCCAAGCCGCTGTCGGTGACGATGTCTTTGATGAAGATCCCACCGTCCAGGCTCTTGAGGCCCGAATAGCCGAATTGGTCGGGAAAGAGGACGCGATTTTTGTCCCATCGGGCACGATGTGTAACCAGATTGCGATCCGGCTCCATTGCCGGCCGGGTGACGAATTCCTGTGCGAAGAAGGCTCGCATATCAATAATTTCGAACAGGCGGCCCATGTCCAACTCAGCGGCGTTGCCCCGCGACCGATCCGGGGCGAATGGGGTGTTTTGCGTCTGGAACAGCTCGAAGGCATGATCCGGCCGGAAAATGTCCATTGTGTCCGAACACGGCTCGTCTGCCTGGAAAATACCCACAACCGCGGGGCAGGGCGGGTGCAGCCATTCGATACGACCCAGGCAATCTGCGCTTGGGCAGAAAAAAATGGCCTCGCTCGACACCTGGACGGGGCCCGGCTCTTTAATGCCGTCGTCGCAACCGGTATCCCCGCGTCCGACTTGGCCAAACCATTCGACACGATCAGTATCTGCTTCAGCAAAGGCCTCGGTGCCCCGATTGGATCGGCCTTATGCTGTTCCGCCGGCATGATCCGTGATGCCCGCCGGCACCGGAAAGTCTTGGGAGGCGGCATGCGCCAGGCCGGTATCATCGCGGCCGGGGCCCTCTATGCGCTCGAACACCATATCGACCGCCTGGCCGAAGATCATGCCAAAGCCCAACGCCTTGCCGAAGCCATCCGCAATACGCCAGGCCTGGAATTGGACCCGGACCTTGTCGAAACGAATATGGTCTTTTTCCGGGTCTGCGGCAAAGGGGTCGCCACCGCGCAGGAGTTCTGCGCCCGGTTACGGGCCTGGGGGATCCGAATGCTCCCCGAAGTCGACGGCCGCATCCGCGCGGTCACCCATTTGGATGTCTCCATGAAACAGGTCGATGAAGCATGCTCGATAATCCACCTCATGGCAACCGATCTTGCCAACCAGCTGGCCGAAAAAGCAACCGTCGCTAACGTCTGATCCCATTCTCGGCAGAATCCGTGGCATTGATGACAAATCCGTTCCACAAACTGCTCACGCATGCTCGCGAAAGTTTTCGTTTCAGCATTCGCGGGCAGCTTGGCACTCTTGATATTTTCCGCCCGCATTGTTTTCCAACGCCGGCGCGACGCCGAGACACTTTCCAAGCAGACTGCCTTGCAGCTAATTTCATGTCGCCGTTTTTTTATCTTCTTTGGGCTCGCACTCCTTGTGGTTATCACTGGTCTGTTTGTAATCCGCGATTTCCTAATCGCCTGGTGGCTTGGCCCGTGGTACACGTGGTCCTGGCCGGAATGGTTTGTGTGAACGGAGCGGAATTTATAGTGCGTGGCCGGATCGCTGGTTGCCCGAACGATCGTAGATCAGGTAAGATGCAGCCTAATCAAAGCCCGGCTTTTGAACGGCGACTCGAACTGTATAAATATTGCGGCTTGAGTACCCAAGTTGCGTCCCATGATCGATACGAAAAGCCGGGCTTTTTGCGATCTCGGATCTCAAGCCTGGCTCCATCGGTGATTTTATGGCGTCTTTTACCACCTTTGCCTCTCGTTGGCATACAATGCTTGACGTTGGTGGCCCGATCCATTTAGAATGACTTC
>JAFGFZ010000455.1 GCA_016930815.1 Pirellulales bacterium
AAAATATCTTCGATCTTCATCGTGGTGACTGGATCGATGGCGATCGAGAACTCATCGAGGCACAGAATTTCGGGTTGGAGCGAGAGCGCTCGAGCTAGCGTGAGCCGTTGTTGCTGGCCGCCTGAAAGCCGCGTGCCCAACAGGTCCAGCCGATCTTTCACCTCATCCCAAAGCATTGCCTGGCGGAGGCATTTCTCGACCAGTGCGTCGAGTTCGTGCCGGTCATGCATGCCGGCTTGCCGCGGGGCGTACGCCACGTTCTTGTAGACCGACAGTGGCAATCCAACGGGTAATGGAAAGACCATGCCGACGCGCCGACGCAAGGCGTATACGTTCTTCAGGCAGTAGATGTTCCCATCATCCATCAAGACCTCGCCCCGGACGTGTGCCGAAGCCACGAAATCGATGGTGCGGTTGATGCACTTCAGCAGAGTGGTTTTTCCTGAGTTGGCCGGCCCAATGATGCCGAATATCTCGTTCCGGCCGATCTCGAATGTGATGTCTTGTAACGCCGGCTTTCGGCCATAGTCCACCGATAGGTTGTTGAAGCGAATGTGAGCATCCATGGTAGTTTACCACTTCTTCCTAGACCGAAGAACCACGCGCAGACTGATCGACAGACTATTGACTACCAACACCAATCCGATGAGGACGGCGGCGGTGCCATACTGCAATTCGTCGGAGACGCCCCGGACCTGCGTGGCCAACGTGAACAGGTGCATTGACAAGGCCATGCACCGGTCATTCAGGCTGTACGGGAAAAACGATTCCCAGCCATGATCCGGCACGGGCGTGAAGAAGACCGCGCCGGTAAAGAGAATCGGGGCCGTTTCACCGGCAGCCCGAGACACCTGCAAAATCACGCCCGTGAGGATGCCGCCAATCGAGTTCGGCAGCACGATGGTGCGGATCGTCTGCCATCGCGATGCACCCATGTTCCAACAGGCCTCGCGGAAGGACATCGGCACGGCGGCCAATGCCTCGCGGGTGCTCGTGATAATCACCGGCAGTGTCATCACCGCCAACGTACAGGACGCGGCCAGCAACGAGCGGCCCATGCCCATAAAGAGGACGAACGCCCCAACGCCGAATAGAGCGTGCACAATGCTCGGCACACCCGCCAGATTCACGACCGCCAGGTTGATCATTCGCGTGAACCAGTTGTCGTGGGCGTATTCGTTCAGGTACACGCCTGCGAGAATGCCCACCGGCGCAGCCACCAGCAACGAGATCCATACCAGGAAGAACGTGCCGACCAATGGGGCCCAAATACCACCCGATGTCATGAAATTTCTAGGATTTTCCAACACGAACGACGGCGAGAGCACCGGCCACGCCTTGCTCAGGATGTATGCCAGAATGACCACGACGGGTACGACCAGGGCCATTGCCATCGCCATGAAAATATATTTGGCGAAAGTCTCTTTCGCCTTCTTCCATTTCTCCAACGAGGAGGCGGTGAACATTTCACAGAATGACAGACAAAGATACTGCCCGGCATCCAGGTCAAGTTCGCCAATCTGATGCAAATGCAACAGTTCGTCGGCGGCCATGGGAAGGCTCCACCATGGCGCCAATTTACTGCCATCGCCGCCACTGCCGGCCGATCGGGGATTGACGTAGAACTGATACCGCGGCTTCTTGCCAGTTCCATAGGTGCCACTCGGCGGGCAACAGAGGATTTCGAAGTGCGGCGGCCCGGCTCCGGAACAGGCATCGTTCGTGGCCGGCAGGGTCCCGTGCCGAATCTCCTGGATCGCGTCGGCCAACGTAGTGAAAGAGTTGCCTTCGTAACTGTTGCTACCCTCGACGCCCCCCCTCCGGAACCGGTAGACAGGCTGGTCCGATGCGAGTTCAACTGGTTTTTTCACCGTGAATCCCCTTGATCACGAGGTCGGCCGAAAGGTTCACGACGAACGTCATTACGAACAACACCATCCCGATCACAAACAACACGCGGTAATGTGTACCGCCGGCAACGACTTCCCCCAGTTCGGCCGCGATCGTCGCGGTGAGCGTGCGGACAGGGTCTAATAGGCTTTGAGGAATTTGCACGGCATGTCCGGTGGCCATGAGCACGGCCATCGTTTCACCCACGGCCCTACCTACGCCCAGCAGCACAGCTGCCAAAAGCCCGTTCTTGGCTGCCGGGAACAGCACGCGATAGATAATCTCCCAGCGACTGGCCCCTAGCGAAACCGCAGCCTCTCGGTAGGAGTCTGGCACGGCCTTGAGGGCGTCTTCGCCCACCGACACGATCACCGGCACGCTCATCAGTGCCAAGAGGATTCCACCATTGAGCAGATTGATGCCTACTGGTGCTCCGGTCAATTCGATGAGGACTGGCCCGAGCACCATGTATCCAATGAAACCCCAGACAATGGATGGGATGGCTGCCAGCAATTCGATGACGATTTTTAACGTTTCTTTTATCTTGCCACTGCAAAACTCGGAGATATAAACGGCCGCCCCGAGTCCCAATGGAACCGCCAAGAACATGGCCAGGCCCGTGACCGCCAAGCTACCCGCTAGCAGTGCCAGAATGCCGTATTGCGTGTAGGCCGGCTTATAAGGAGAAGGAATCCAATTCGAGGAGGTGAAAAACTCAATCAAACTGAATTGGCCCTCACCTTCCACGCCGCCGCCTAGGAGCACTGGTGCAGCTTCTCGGAAAATAAAGAAGAAGATGGCTACCACAAACAGGATCACGCTCCAACCGCAAATCCGAATAAGCCATTCGACCAACGGCTCAGTGCGGTCCAACGCAATCTGAATCCAATGAAAAAAAGAGCTCGTTTTTTTGTGTTGCCGCACGGCGGCGGAGGAATGGTTAATCATGATCACCCGCGGGCACGTAGCCCAACTCCCGTACAATGGCCTGGCCTTCGGCCGAGAGCATCCAATCGAGATACTCTTTGATCGCGCCGGTCGGTTCACCGGCAAGATAGATCAGCAGTGGACGCGTGATCGGATAACGCTCCTTTTCATTGGCCTTCTTAGCATTCTCGGGTGTCGGCGCGGTGCCAGGCTCGCCCGTGCGACGAGACACGTTGATCAACTTCACATCAGCCGTTGCGTAGCCCATGCCACTGTAACCGATAGCGCTGGGAGTTTTCGATACCAAAGTCACCACGGCCTTCGAGCCGCTCTGGTCAACCGAGCCAAGTTTGTATTCGGGATTCCTGCGTTCTCCGAGCACCGCCTCGCGAAAGTAGGAGTACGTTCCACAACCCGCCTGACGGCTGACACGGACGATCGTGTCGCGGCGAGGGGAATCCAGGTCGACGCCGAGTTGCGACCAGCGGGTAATCCGGCCACCCCAGCCGTAGATTTCAGCCAGCTGCTCGAGCGAAATCGTGTCGATGGGATTGTCTTTGTGGACGTAGAGAGCCAACGCGTCGTAGCCCACGATGATTGCCTTGGGCTTGACACCATATTTTGCAGTCGCCTTCTCAATCTCGTCTTCCTTCATGGTGCGACTGCTATTGGCTATGTCACAGTTGCCATCGATCAGACTGGCAATACCAACGCCCGAGCCACCACCGAGAACTTGCACTCTCACCTCAGGGTGCAAATGGTGATAAAATTCCGCCCACGCTTGAGCGATGTTCACCATCGTGTCGGACCCTTCGACACGGATGGTGACGACCGCGTCCTTGCCACTCCGGTGGGAACAGCCCAAAAGCTGCGTCCACAGCATCCCTGTGGCAATCATCAACATGCCGGATCGATAGAACACATTTTCTCCTCCTAACAATAGTTTTTATCAGCGCTACGTTAGGCCAATATGAGCGATTTGTTAGAAAGATGTTAGACTGCCCATCCATACCGAAGGAACCTTGTCGTTATTGACCTTGAGTCAAGGTTTGGTCGATCCGATGCTTTGCATGACGCTCTATTAACCCAAGTCCGCCAAGGTAATTTCGGCCGTGCGGTCGTGCACGCACAGCACGCGTTGCTCCATCGCGTCGGCAATCAGGATCACCCGTTCGCCAGGTTGGATTGCGTCGCGAACATCCAGCACCCTCACGGTCTCCTGCCACTGCAGCGCGTCGGGCGCCAGTTCGAGCAGGCGGCTGGGGTGGGAGACGAAGAACGATTCCTCCAGGCGGTTATTCCCTCGATGCGGGAAGAGCGCAAGGTAAAGCATATCCATCTCCACGAACTCGTTCAGGAAGTGTGTTCCGAGCGAGACGTCCGGAATCAGACCTTCGTGCATGCAAACGATCTCGCAGATCACCGACGAGCGGTTGATGTCGGAGAAAGTGACCGGAATGCCCAACTCTGGGCTAGAGGTGCCCCATCGGCCAGGTCCCAGCAACATAATGCGGCCCGGCCTCTCTCGCGAGGCGACGCGATTGAGCCGGCCCAGCAGCCGAGCAACTTCGTACCGGTCCTGGATGGAAAGCCGGGCGTAGCGGTCTGGCACAACATAGATGAAGCGATCAAGCTTCAGCACCCGGCTGTATCCCAGCACAGCGCCTCGCGCGTCGATGATTACGTCCTCGGATCGCGGGGATACTTGCGGTAGTTCGGCCGATTGGACGCCGCGTACTTGGAGTGGCCGGCATTGAACCAGATTGATCTTGTAATGATTTTCGTCGGGGAAATTCACGGTGAATTCGATATCCACTGTCCGCCCATACTGCGTTTGAAGCAAGTTTAGCATTGCACGCATGTCCTCCACGAACGGCGTATGTTTGAGCAGGCCGTCGAATGTCATGGCACGGACGGTCGGACCGCCGGAACCGTCCGGCTTCGCCATCGAGAGGAACAACTCAAGCGGCAAGCCGGGCGCATGATCGATCACGTCCAGGAAATGGGAGGAGACCAGGCGGTTGGCTTCCAGGTCGATGTAATCCATCTTGCGCTGCGCCCGCTCGCAAACTTCGTCGAAATTCACTTCGGGACGCCGTAGCGGCGCGTTCAGCGCAACCAACCGAGTATAGTCGTCATCTGACTGGTTCACCGCGCGTGTGCCCAATCCGAAGACCAGGCGGATCACTCCCGCGTGCGGATCGATGTCCGGGTACCAAACGTAGGGATTGTAGGAGAAACCGACGCCTGCCGCTGGCGGGAAGAACATGCGACCGTGCAATTCGCCGGAAACGCGCATGATCAAAAGCGCCATCTGCTCATCTTGCGCCAAAAGACCCCGCTCGGCGCGGTACCACAACGCGCGTTCCCCCATCGCGCTGGCATAAACCGTGCGCACGGCGGCCAGGAAATCGGCCAGGCGACGTTCGCGCGGCCCCTGGTTCGCGCAGAAAATACTGTCGTACTTGCCAGCGAACGTGTAGCCGAAACCGTCCTCCAGCAACGAGCTAGACCGCACGATGAACGGTGCCGACCCAAAGTAATCCAGCATGTCCTCGAACTGACGCATGATCCGGTCCGGGAACGTGCCCGTCAAAATTCGCCGCCGCGCCTGCTCCGCACCTTCCTGGAGCGTTTCCGTATTGTGCTGCCGCTGCCGCAGCCACCAAACGCCGTTGCGAACAAGATACGTACAGTACACATCGGAGCCAACAAAGAAGGAATCATGCTCTTCCAGTAGATCGGCAAAGCGGGGTTGGACTCCCTGCAACATCGCGCGAGCCAATAGCATTCCGACCGCCTTGCCACCAATAAGACCTGTGCCAATCTTGCGTGATTGAATCTTTTGCAGATCGGTTGGAGTCAGCCATCGTGCAAGGAGCGGCTGAATTTTCGGGTCCCTGGATATTTCAGAGCGAATCGCAGAAATCAACCCCTGTGCGCCCTCTTCCTGTGCCGGAGCAAACGAACCAACTCCCGCAGCACGGCTAGAATCGTTATCGGTTGCCATCGCTGAATTCAGCGAGCGAAGATGGGGACTTCGATGCCATGCCGAGGCGTTCAGTACCTCCGAAATCGTCGCGCTGGACGTCACCAGCTGCACGTCCCGCCCGGACCAAGCATGCAGCATGTTCATCGTTGAAGAGTAACGGTGCTGAACCTTGACCGGCCGAATATAACGGCTGCCACGGTGACGATACACGTCCAGAAAAAGCTGAGTTGTTTCGAGAATCGGGTCCAGCAGTTCTGGTGAATGATGGCCATGGTAGAGGGCGAAGTAGGTCACCGTCTCGAGATCGAATAGATACGGACATGTGAGCATGAAGAAGTTTGCTAGCATCTGATCAGACTTCCAGTCGGCCTGGAAATCTGACAAGCTGTCCAAAACGTAGAAGGCGCCCCGACCCGACCCGCGGATAATCTCATGAATCCGGTCCAATAGAGGCTCGAAGCCATCCCCGGGATCGAATTCAAAAATCTTCGCGCTACTGGACGCATCCAAAAGTGGAGGATGATTGGCAAAGCGGAAGTAGATCAGGTGGTGCCCATTCCGCACCGCACAATCCGCGAAAGGAAGAACCAGATCTGCGTAGTCCTCGACGGTTTCTACCCGCCAGACGATATTGTCGCCGGCGTTGACGCCCTTGAGAATCTGGTCCAGGCTCGGGATCCCTGTCGAAAGCCGTCTGTCAATTGTCTCTATCACATCTAGACTCTCACTGTTACGTAGGAATCATTCCTTGATCACACCAGTTTCTGAAATCTCCTGGTGCTCTGTCAATGTTAGGAATTGGAGTAGCCGAACTCGTCGGAGTTCGAAATTTTCAGGGTCGTAACACTTTAGCCAATTGCAGCACCTTGGATATTAAAAGGACTTTATGAACAGGAGTCACTCTCGGCCAATTCGGTGACTTCGAATAGCCGGCGGCGAATTTCCGCCAGTCGCTCCTCATTTTCGATCTTACGATCTTGCTGGTCGGTCACGTAGAACACATCAACTACCTGGTCGAGAAAGGTGCCAATCTTCGCCCGGCCCACCGATAGCCCCAGCTCGAATAGCCTGCAGGTGATTGCATACAATAAACCGGTGCGGTCGTGGGTGAAGATGTCGATGATCGTAAAGTGGGTTGAGGTGTTGTTGTCGATGTTCACTCGCGTGGGAATGCGCATCGTGCGATGCCTGTCCGCCTGCCATGTGTGACGGAATGGGGGCGGCTGGCCAGTCGGATCTTGCAGTGCTTGGATCAGTGACCGTTGGATCCGTTCCAGTCGGTGTGGCGGCGGCTCGGATGCATAGTCCGGGTCGTGGACGCAAAATCTGTCAAGCACCAGTCCAGTGGGCAGGGTATAGATCTGCGCCGTGCGAATGATCAGCCCGTGACTGCTCAGCGCACCAGTGAGACGGTAGAAGATACCGGCGGCAATGCGTTCCGTGGTGGCAATGGTAAACTGGATGGTGGCGGTTTCAGGCTGGTACAGGCTGGCCAGGGAAACACCGCCGGCATCGAGCGAGTGCAAGAGATGCAAATCAGATGCGGCCTGTTGGGGCGGTGTTGCATTCAAGTAAGCGGCGGGTAGTGCTTCCAGGTTTTTGACGAACCATGGTCTCTTGCTTTCCGCGCCCAGGATCGCCCGAACTGCATCGCGCTGCCAGTCCAGCAGTTCGTCGATGGTCGTCTCGGGGCTCTCGCCAGCGAGGTGATGCATGGTACGATGGTACAGGTCGGTGACTACCTCATTCTTCCAACCGTCCCACACGCCCGGCCCCACCGCACCCAAGTCGGCGGCCGTCAACACATAGAGCATTTTTAGCAGCTCCGGCGACCCGACCTTGACGGCAAACTGCAAAGCCAATTGCTCGTCCGCCGTGTCGCGGCGGAACGCCAGGTGGTTCATCGCCATGTGGTTGTGAACGAGGAATTTCAATGCCTCGGCTTCGTGGGATGACAGGTCCAGACGCTGAGCGGTCTCGGCGGCAATCTTTAGGCCGATCTCCCGATGATCTTCCAAGTATCCCTTGCCAAGGTCGTGGATCAGCAGCGCCAAGTGGAGCAGGTGTTTTTTACTCAATAGGCGATAAACCCGTCCCAGCGGTCCTTTGTCAGACCAGAGGTTGGTCGCAAACTCCACTGCCCTCAGGCAATGCTCGTCTACGGTGTATTTGTGGTATTGATTGAACTGCAACAGCCCTCGGGCGCGTCGGAACTCGGGAATGAATTTTTCGAGAATACCAGCATCGCGTAGATCTCTTAGCAGCGTTCCGAGTCGGGCGGGACATCCGAGTAACGAAAGGAAATGCTGGCATGCGTCTGGCGCGGGCGGGACCTTTGGCAGCTGCATCGCTTCCTGTCGAATCGCTTCCCAAGTTGGGGCAGCAATAGGTTTGTCATGAAGGTTTGCAAGGTCGACCAGTCGCATGATAGCCGTCAAGTCACCTCGCAACTTTCGTAAACCTTGACGCGTGGCAAGGATGCCCGCCGGTCCGACGTGAATGCCGTCCTCCTCGCGATGACCAAACATTGCCGTTGCCAGCCTGGCCAACCGATCCCGAGATTGGATCTTCGCCACGAATCGCCCAGCCACATGACTGACGGCGTTGGTATGGCAAAAATAATCGCGCATGAATTGTTCCACCGGCAGCAATCCGGCTTGGGTAACGTATCCTCGAAGTTCGGCAATTCGCAATTGGCTGGCTCGATCCAAAACGTCGGCTGCTTGCTGGGCATGGAAGTGCAGTTCATTCCGCAATCGGAGCAGAAACTCGCCGGCCCGCTGGATCGCCTGGAGATCTTCTTCACCAATCGCGCCATGCGCGTGCAATTCACCGGGGTCATGTGTCCCGAAGCGGACGAAGCCAATCCACCGAATTAATTGAATGTCCCGGAGCGTGCCTGGCGATCGCTTAACATTCGGCTCCAACAGAAAGACCGTCTCGCCATAGCGGCGCTTCTCCGCCCATCGATCCTCCATGATACCGGCTATCAACCACCGGGCACGGCGGTGCGTCTGACGGCGGAAACGGCGGATGTAGCTCGCAAAAAGCGACTTGCTGCCGCCCAGCAGCCGCGAATCGACCAGCGATGTGCAAATCATCGGTTCGCTGCAGGCCAACCGGCAGGCCTGATCCACCGTCCGCACGCTATGTCCAAAGCGCAGGCCGGTGTCGAACACGTCGCGTAGCAGCCTCTCAACTAAGGATACCACACGGCTGGTAACCTTTGGATGATGAAGGATCATCAAGTCGAC
>JAFGFZ010000066.1 GCA_016930815.1 Pirellulales bacterium
GTATGGGTAATCGATATCATGCGTGGCCAGATCGTGGCCTTTCTGAAATTCGAGCGGGATGTCGAGGAGATTTTCGCGGTCTCGGTATTGCCTGGCATCCGGTTTCCGGAACTTACGAATGACGATACGGCATTGATCGGGGATTCGTTCCTCCTGCCCGATGGAGTACTGCAAAATGTAACCGGACGGTTGCGCTAGCCCTTAGAGTCTTAGCGCCTATCCGAAAACCCCTCACCCCCAATCCCTCTCCCCGCAAGCGGGGCGAGGGGAGTTGGTTAAAGGATAGGCTCTTAGTCTGTCCCATGCGCACAGTGCTCGCATTTTTCAGGATGCTATTGCGGGATGGCATTGCGGGTCTCGGAGAGACCCACCCACGGGATGGCTTAACGAATTTTTCGGATCGGCTCAGAATTCGCCGAGTGGGTAGTTGCCATATTCGCGGACCAGTTCGATCACGTAATCATACGTGGCCGGATCGACGCTGTCGGGGATCGAATGGTCGGATTGGATAATATAGCCACCTCCCCGGGCCGCCTTTAATTTCCAAAGGACCTCGGCCCGGACTTTATCCCGGTCATTGGTTTCCAGGACCTGGACATTCAGGTTGCCATTGAAAGCCCACCGCTTCCCGAATTTGCGTTTCAGTTCAACAACATCCAGGCCGGCTTTGGCTTCGAGTGGATTGTAGGCGTCCACTCCGACTTCGATCATATCCTCAAAGAGTGGCGAGGCATTGCCGCAGCCATGATAGATGACTTTTAAGCCCGCGTCGTGGATCCGGTCGCAGATCCGTTTCAGATGGGGCTTATGCAGCTGCCTCCACAAATTTGGCGAGAAGAGCATTCCCTGCGTGCACGCGACATCGCCCCAGATGTACATCCCGGTCAGCTTGTCCCCCACGGCCTCGATTTGGCCATCGACAATGCCGAGGAGGAAATCGGCCAGGCGTTCGATAAATTGAGCGAGCCGCCGGGGATCTTCTGCCATTTTGTAATAGACGTTCTCGGGCCCGATAATTCGCCAGAGCTCTTCCTGGACCTCGCAAACGCTCCCAAAGACACAGAATTGATCCGCATAGGCGTTGACGCGATCGACAAACGAAGGCAGGTTGAGATTCAAGGCGTCACCGACACTATTGATCTGGTCGTCCAGTGCCTTGTAATACCGCCGTGGATCTCGTGGATTGTCGAACTCAAACGCCTCCATCTGTTCGAACGATTCGATATCGAACGATACGAAGTGAGGCATCGGATAGGTGCTTTTCCGTTCGATCGTCGCGCCGAAGCCAGTCTTGACGAGGATCCGATCCTCGGTCTCTTCAAGGACTTCGATTCCCGTGATATGGGGATCCATGTTCGGGTTGATCACGATCAAATCCAGATCCCAATACCGGTACGGATCGAAATCATCGCCGGCATCGAGTTCCGCCTTGCAGCGCCGGATGAAATTGGACCAGAAGAACTCGCCGACCGGTACGCGATCCGGCTCCTGGTGGTTCAGCACTTTAAGAACGCGTTCTCTTTTTTCCTGGGCTTTTTGCAATGCGGATTCCCCTGAAACCGGTTTCAAAACCTTGATGGCGAATGCAACAGCGAATTGTTCCTCATGGATTCCAACATCAGCAAGCACTGAATTCTAGTTTTGAAACCGGTTCTAATCACAATCTTCTTCACTTGAAGTCGCGCCGCCAATTCGGTCCTTGCCCGTATAGGGTCGAAGCACTTCTGGGATGAGAATCGATCCATCGGGTTGCTGGCAGTTTTCCAGAATGGCGATGATAGCTCGGCTAACGGCGATGGCGGTCCCATTGAGGGTATGGACAAAGTGCGTCCCCTTTTTGCCCTTGGTTTTATATCGGATATTGAGCCGCCGGGCCTGATAATCCGTGCAGTTGGACGTGCTGGTGACTTCGCCGTACTCTCCATGATCGCCGCGGCCGGGCATCCAGGCCTCGAGGTCAAACTTGCGATACGCTGGTCCGCCCAGGTCACCGGTCGCGGTATCGATCACGCGGTATGGGATCCCCAATCCGTCGAATAGTTCGCACTCCAAATCGCAGAAGTAGTTCAGCATATCTTCGCTTGTTTCCGGGAGCGTGAAGGCGAACATTTCGATTTTCGTGAATTGGTGGACACGGTAGAGTCCCCGAGACGCCCGCCCAGCCGCGCCGGCTTCGGTCCGGTAGCAATGACTGATACCGCACAATTTCAGCGGGAGGTCATCCGAATCGAGGATTTGGCCGGTGTAGAGCCCTCCGAGCGTGATTTCGGCCGTTGCGACCAGGTTCAGGTCATGATTCTCGACACTGTAGATCTGCGTTTCCGGCCCGCGGGGGATGAAGCCGACTCCTTGTAAAATATCACTGCGAGCGAGATCGGGTGTGATTGTAGGAGTGAAACCTTCACTGATCAGAAGGTTGATCGCATATTGTTGGAGCGCCAATTCGAGCAGGACAGCCTCATTTTTGAGGAAATAGAATCCGTGCCCGGCGACACGTGCGCCACCCTCGAAATCGATCAGATTGTGTTGAACGGCCAACTCGACATGATTGAGGGCGGGGAAGTTCAGTGGTCGTGCATCGACCGCTCCGTGCCTTAGTTCCCGGCAGCATTCCTCGCCACCGATGGGCGCGTCGGGATGCGATACATTGGGAATGGTTCTCAAGATGCAGTCGGCCTCGGCCGTGATGCGATCGATCTTGGCCTGCATGGCATCCTTTTGATCGCGCAGCGCACGGCCTTCCTCTTTTCGCGCTTCCCGTTCTGCGGCATCCTTCGCTTTGCCAATCGACTTGCTCACCTCGTTCGCCTGGCAGGCGAGCTGTTCGATCTCCTGCTGCAGGGTGCGGCGTTGGGATTCCAACTCTGCAAACCGGCGAACATCGACTTTCGCACCCCGGTTCCTGCAACTTTCTTCGATAAAGTCGATATGATCCAGTATGTACCTGCGATCTAACATTGTTCATCCGGTTTGATTAAGAGGTTATCTTATTGATTTTGGCAAGTTCTTTCCAAAGTGCCGTGCTGGCGCGGATTCCCCGGTGGAAGTCGGCTAAGGAGAACTTTTCATTGGGGCTATGGGCGTTGTCATCGTTTCGGCCCCAACCTACAAGCAGCACATCCGCCTCCAACTGCTTGGCAAACTGCGTTACGATCGGGATGGACCCCCCCTCGCGGATGAAGACGGGTGGGTGGCCAAATCCCTGTGAAATGGCCTCCACCGCGGCCGTCATATAGGGGCTATCCAGGGATGCAATGAATCCGGACGCTCCTTGGCTGGTATCCAACTCCATGCGGATGCCTGGTGGCAGGTGGCCTCGAAGGTACTCCTCCAGCGCCGTGGTGATTTTGGCCGGATCCTGATGTGGCACGAGGCGGAAACTGAACTTTGCGCCAGCCGAAGCCGGGAGGATCGTTTTTTTACCCGTTCCTTGGTAGCCTCCCCACAGACCATGGATGTCGAAAGACGGCCTTGCCCAGCGCCGTTCCAGGGTGGAGTAACCTGATTCGCCCGAGAATCCATCGACCCCGATCGCCTCCTGAAATCGCCGTTCACTGAATGGCAGGGATTGGAACTGTTCCCGCTCACGGTCCGAGAGCGGCTCAACATCGTCGTAGAATCCGGGTACCCGGATATGCCCATTGGGATCAACAAGGGATGCAAGAAGAGCAGCGAGTGTGTTGGCTGGATTCGTCACGGCGCCGCCAAAACTGCCGGAATGCAGATCCTGCTTCGGGCCAAAGAGTCGTATTTCGAAGCTGCTGATTCCCCGCAAACCGTAGGTGATTGCTGGCTGTCCAGGCGCGAATTGGCTGCCGTCACTGATGATGATACAGTCGCATGCAAGGCGCTCCGATTCCGTGGCTAGAAAGTGACTCAATGAATGGCTGCCGATTTCTTCTTCCCCCTCGACAATGAACTTGAGTTGGATAGGTAAACGGCCCTGGACTTCGAGGACGGCACGGGTGCTGAAAATATGTGTTAGCATCTGGCCTTTATCGTCCGTCGCTCCGCGGGCATAAACGTTGCCGTCACGGACCGTCGGTGCAAAAGGGGGGCTGATCCACTCGTGGAGCGGATCTGCGGGTTGGACATCGTAGTGGCCATAAACCAGCGCGATCGGGGCACCTTCCACCGGCGGGGATTCGGCATAAACAATCGGGTGCCCGTCGCCTTCGATCAATTCCGTCTTCAAGGCCAGGGCCTGGAGTTGGCCAAGCACCCATTCGGCCGCCCGCCGCACGTCGGACCTGTGCTGTGGATCGGTGCTGACGCTCGGTATTTTGAGGAGATCGAATAATTTCGTCTCGAAGGTGTCACGATTGCTATCACAATACTTGGTGAATGCCGTCATTTGAGGTTCGAATTTCTTGAAAAGTTGCGAGATCGGCCGGTTCCCTCCAATCCGACTCCGCGATGTGATTTTGGATCCAATCCATGGGACATATGATTTTGGGTCCAATCCATGGAAAATACCAGTCTATCGAAACCAGCCCCGTGCTGCATGACCGGCTCGTCTGCTATGGATTTCAGGGGGCGTCCAATATAATGGGGAGACGTGGATTCGACTACCTCCTCGGAGATAAAGATCCCATCGAGCCAGGAGAAATCCATCCATGAGCGATCCTTTTTTTGATGACGGACTCGGTACCGCGACGATCGTTCGGCCCAAAAAGGCCCGGGCGGCTGAAAGGGAAGCTGCCCGCCAGCCCCGATATCATGTGGTCCTCTGGGATAGCGACGAACATACGTTTGAATACGTCCGTCGTATGGTCCGTGAATTGTTCGGTCATGCCAGGGAACAATGCCAGATCATTGCGGAAACGGTCGACCGGGAAGGCCGAGCCATTGTCCTGACAACCACGAAAGAACATGCCGAACTCAAACGGGATCAAATCCATGCCTATGGCCGGGACCACTTGGAAGGATGCCGCGGATCGATGTGGGCAACCATTGAGGAGGCACCGTGATATTCCGGACCGTCACGCTCGGCTGCAAGGTCAATCAATACGAGACCGAATATGTCCGTGAGGGACTGCTTGGGATCGGCTGGAAAGAGGCACTTGACGGGGAACCGGCCGACCTGTGTCTGATCAATACATGCACGGTGACGGCCGAAGGGGATGCCAAGAGCCGCCGTGCCATCCGGCGGCTTTCGCGGGAGAATCCGGATGCCCGCCTGATCGTCATGGGCTGCTATGCGACACGGGTGCCAGAGGAAATCGCGCAGTTGCCGAATGTGACCGATATTCTTCCTGACAAGCGGGAATTACCCCGCTTATTGAACCGTTTGGGAGTCGCGGATCCACCAACTGGTGTCAGCGGGATGGGTCGGCGGCATCGGGCGTATGTCAAGGTCCAGGATGGCTGCATCCTGCGGTGCAGCTATTGCATCATCCCATACGTCCGACCCAACCTCACCAGCCGTCCCGTCGACCATATCTTGGACGAAGTCCGCCGCCTTGTTGCAAACGGCTACCGTGAAGTCGTTCTGACGGGGATCCATTTAGGCCATTACGGGCTGGCCGGACCGGGCACCCGCCACACGGTCTCCGATCGCCGGCCACAGGATCCCGGAATTCAAGATGCCAGAGGGCGCAACCCGGATTCGCCGAGGCGGCTGGCCTGGCTGGTCCGAACGATCGCCGAATTGCCGGGCGATTTTCGCATTCGCTTGTCCAGTATCGAGGCGACCGAAGTGACTCGGGAACTGCTTGCCGTGATGACCGATCACGGCGGGAAGATTTGCCCGCATCTGCATCTATCCATGCAGAGTGGATCGGAAACCGTGCTCCATCGCATGCGGCGCCGATGGGGTGCCAAAAGGTTTATCGACCGCTGCCGGCTCGTGCAGGAGACACTCGACCGGCCGGCACTGACAACGGATGTGATGGTCGGATTCCCCGGCGAAACGGATTCCGAATTTGCAGAGACTGTCACCGCTTGCCGCGAGGTCGGATTCTCGAAAATTCACATCTTCCCGTTCAGCCCGCGTACCGGAACGCCGGCGGCGACCATGCGTGGCCAGATCCCCCCGCACGTGAAGAAGGAACGTGTGCAACAATTGACCGCAGTCGGATCCGAACTGCGGGAATCTTACTTCCGATCCCTCTTCGGCAGTCGACTTCGAGTCCTCATGGAAGGGGTTACGGGAATTGAAAACCGGCCGAACGGCGAGCCGAGCGATCAGCCTGCGGTGGGCGAGGTCCACGCAAGCGACGTGACGGAACTTGCTTACAAGGGCACTGCATGCCGGTACGTGCCGGTTGTCACGGTTCCCAATCACAAGTTCACGCCGGTGATCGGACAGTTCGTTGACGTGACCGCCCAGGAATTGGTCCGAGGGCAGCTTGTCTTGAATGGCGAGATCGTTTAGACCGATTCGACAATACTTCGGGGAGGCCTTTCGTTGTTCAGTTGATTTCCAGATCGTAGGGCATGACCAGCGAGATGGGATCGCGGAAAAGCATGCGGATCCGGGCTGCCTTGCGGAGCGGTTCGAGGATTTCCGGCGGCAATTGCCGGGCCAGGAAAGCCGCTCGGGCTTCGTGTTCCTCTCCCATGTCTTCGAACAGCATTTCAAAAAAATTCGGTGTTTCCGGCAGGATCTTGAGTTGCACCTCGTCGTCTTTATCGATACCCGCCAATGTCTTGGCATCGGCGATCGCGTCTTTCAACGTGCCCAACTCGTCGATCAGACCATATTGTTTCGCATCGCGGCCCGTGTAGACCTTCCCGCCGGCCAATTCCAGAACCCGTTCATGGGGCATCCGCCGGCCCTTGGCCACTTTCTTTGTGAACTGACCGTAGATATTTTCCATCATCTGATGAATTTCGTCACGTTCCGCCTCGTTCCAGAGGCGGGTGGAGCTGAATAGGCCAGCGTTTTTCCCGCGGGCGATGACATCGGTTGTCACGCCGATTTTTTTATACAATCCACCGAGTGCCAGTTTTCCGCCAACGACACCGATCGAACCGGTGATCGTACTCGGCTCGGCATAAATCTTGTTACATCCCACGGCGATATAGTACCCGCCGCTGGCGGCCACATCACTCATGCTGGCGATGATCGGTTTCTTGACCACCTGGGTCTGTTGCCAGATCATGTCGCTGGCGAGTGCGGAACCGCCGGGGCTGTCGATCCGCAGGATAATCGCTGCGACCTGTTCGTCCTCCGCGGACTCTTTCAACGCTTCGACAATCGTGTCCGAGCCCATGACCTGTTCGCCCAGAATGCTCGATTGGCTCTTGCCACTGAGGATCGGGCCAACCGCATAGACAATGGCGATCGTTGGAGCCTTCGATTTCGTTTTTGGGGTTTCGACACCCATGATGGCCTGCATGAGTTTGATCAAGCCCATCGTGCCGGAGAAATCCTGATCCACTTTCTTCTTGCCGTAATTGATCACGTAAACCAGCTTGTCAGCGGCGTATTCTGTTTTCAGATTCTCACGGAGCACATTGGCATACGCGACTCGATCGATCAGGCCGGCCTTTTTCACCTCGGTTGCGGAGAGGAGTCCGCTATCGACCAGAGCGCGCACTTTTTCAACTGGAATGCGACGCTGCCGGGCGACCGTTTCGAGCATCTGGTTGTACAGATCATCGACCATATTCGTCAGGTTCTCGCGGACCGCCGGGCTCATCTTCTTCCGGGTGATTGGTTCGGCCGCCCCCTTGGCCTCACCCATGTGCAGGAAGTCGGCCTGGATTCCCAACTTGTCGAGTAGGCCCTTGTAGTAGGTTGCTTCGAGGTAGACACCGGGCAGGATCATGTCGCCCGATTCTGGAATCGTGATATCGTCGCAGGCACAGGCCAGGAGGTAGCTGCCGGTATCGGCCGATTCGAGGTACGCATGGACCTTCTTGCCGCTCTTTCGGACCCGGGCGATGGTTTCCGTGAATTCGTGGAGTCGGCCGCGGCCAATGGCAGGATCCTTGATTTCCAACAAAATCCCGGCGATGGAATCGTCCTTGGCCGCCTTATCGAGCCGGTCCATGGTCTGACGCAAGTCGGTGCCGAGATCCATCAGCAGACTCCCGCCGCCGGCGGTCTCGGACAGGTCTCCTGTCACAACAATATTGGCCAGTCGGACAGTTTGGGTTTTCTTCTTTTCGGGAGTTGCGTCCTTTGTTGCGGAATCGCTGTCCGCTGTCTCCTGTTTGGCCGGCTCTTTGGCCGCCGGTTCTTTGGCCGCCGGTTCGTCGGCAGTGGCTCGAAGGGGAGCGGTGATTGCAAGGACGGCCAGGAGTAGCAGGGATAGCCAGATTGTCTCGTATGCGTCTCGATGGATCATGTTCAGAACTCCTAAATACTTGTAAAATACCCAATTCCACTGGTCCTATAGTGTAACCTGCCTTATTATTCGACGCCAAGATAGGGAAATTGGGCAATTTCTTGGCGGGGATTCAATGGGGGGCCCCTTTGGGGTGGCTCTGCTCTGGCCAGTCCGGCAGGTGTTTGCTACCCTCCCGCCCGTCCCCTCGATCTTGGATTCCCGCTGTGCCTGGGAACCGGGCGTTGATCCGGTACCAGCGGACCGGATTCCGATCCGGTTCGGAGGGCAGTCGGATACCATCGATCCCTATCCGGCAAGTGCGTTCGGATGGAGATACTACCTTCGTTTGTTGAGGCATGTTTCGGAATGCGACAGCCGTTTGTAGAGAGTGCATTGTTGGCATTGGGCGGATTCGCGGTTTGGGGTGGAATGGCCCATGGCGAACCGCTCTGGAAACAGCTTGCCGCCCGGCCACGCGTGGATGCCAATGCGGCATCGGACTATTCCCTGACTGAATCCAACGGGCCGTGGCTTATCATGGCAGCGACATTCTCCGGTGACGGCGCCGAATCGCAAGCCCGCAGCCTGGTTCAGGAATTCCGGTCCGAACATAATCTTGCCGCTTATGTGTACCGGATGACGTTTGATCTGGCATCCGATGCACCGATGCGAGGTGTCGATCGTTATGGGCAACTCCAGCGAGCGAAATACCAGCGAGGAGATACTGTGACGGAATATGCGGTACTCGTTGGTGATTTTCCATCCGTGGAGGATGCGGATGCCCAGA
>JAFGFZ010000004.1 GCA_016930815.1 Pirellulales bacterium
ATAATGTAAGATAAAGGACGTTATCTTTCATATGTCTACCCATTGCAGGGTGGCTTCTCCCGTTGGCCTCTCTGAAAGCCGTTTGGCGGCGTCTCAAAAACGTTCCATAATGTACCTGCTGACACGAGAATCAGCCCCAATAGGTTCTTTTTCCTACCGATTCCACGTCGCGAAAGCCCCAAAACCACACGACATAAGAAAAGAAGAGCTGTATATCAGCAGGCTAGTTGCCGCGAGTTCATACGGCTGGCAGTAGAGATCTCTCGGAGATCAAACGGGTTGAAATCAATGCTCACGACACTGCCGGTGTCACACTAGAGATCCTCACGGAGCCAACAATAGCCTGGCTGGATTCTGGAGGTAATCCTTGATCGTGTTGAGAAATCGAGCGGCCACCGCGCCATCAACGAATCGGTGGTCATAGGAGAGGCTGAGGGGCATCATGGTTCGGATGGCAATTTCATCATCCAGGACGACGGGCATTTTTCGAGCGCGGCCGACGAGGAGAATGGCGACTTCGGGAGGATTGATGATCGGTGTTGAATAGGTGCCTCCAATTGCGCCTAGATTGCTGATGGTAAACGTCCCACCGCGAAGATCTTCGATCGGGAAGTTCCCGGAGCGTGCCTGTTCCGCCATGGTTGCTAATTGCCGCGCGATCTCCGGGATTCCCATCGAGCGGACATTTCGAAGCACGGGAACGATTAGGCCTCGATCGGTATCCACCGCCACGCCCAGGTTGATATAGTCTTTATAAATAACCTGCTGATTCTCCAAATCGAGCGAGGCATTGATCATGGGATGTCTCTGGAGGGCATGTGCGACCGCCTTGATGACGAAGGGCATGCTGGTCAGTTTGATTCCTGATGGCTCGTAATCCTGTTTGCTGCTCTTCCGAATTCTCTCCAGTTCGGTCACATCGGCATCGTCAAAATTCGTAACATGTGGAATCGTCGCTTTGGATTCTTGCATTCGCGTGGCGATGACCTGCCGGATTTTAGTCAATTTCTCCCGCCGCACCGGCCCCCACGGGTCGGCATGCATCGAATCGGATCCAACGGCTGTCCCAGGAGTGGTTGGGGAAGGCGGAATCCGTGGAGTTGCTGCGGTTGCTTCGTTCCTACGGACCCAAGAGAGCACATCCTCTTTTGTAATTCGATCGTTGTTTCCCGTCCCTTGGACATGAGTCAAATCCACGCCCATTTCTCGGGCAAGACGGCGCACCGCTGGGCTGGCGGGAGGAATGGAATGGATCTTCGATGCGGCAGGGGATTGCGATGGGGCTTGCGTGGTGTCCATCTCGCCAGGCGATTGCTGAGCAAGTGGAATGGCTTCGTCCGGTGCCGGTTGTTCGGCTGAGGGCCCGGTATCCTGGGGTACTTTTGTGGCTGGAGCATCCAGCGTAAGGATCAACTGGCCGACAGTCACTGTATCCCCCACCGAAAGATGGATCTTCGCCACGGTTCCCGCCAATGGGGATGGGACCTCGACAACCGCTTTGTCGGTCTCCAGTTCAACGATTCCCTGTTCCTTTTCAATTGTGTCTCCTTCATGGACCAGTATTGACAGAACATCGCCGGAATCGATGTTTTCACCCAAATCTGGTAGTCTGATTTCGGATGGGTCGTTGGATTGGACCATACAAACATACTCCGTATCTTTAGCAAGAGAGTCTATACCTTGGCGGGATTGGATTTCTCTGGATCAATCTTCAAATCACGAATTGCCTGCTCGATATCCTCTGCCGCGAAATGCCCGCGTTTTGCCAATTGATCGAGCGCGGCGAGCGTGATGCACTCGGCATCCACTTCAAAGAACCGGCGGAGTTCGGCACGGGCTTCGCTACGCCCGAAACCGTCCGTTCCTAGCACAGTCAATCCGCCTGGCACCCAGGAATTGATCTGTAATGGGACAGCCCGGACGTAGTCCGATGCGGCGATGCATGGGCCTTGGACACCTTCCAATACGGTTTCCAGGTAGGCTTGCCGGGGCGGCGCCGTTGGATGGAGTCGATTCCAACGATTCGAATCCTCGGCGTCCCGGAAAAGTTCGTTATAGCTGGTCACACTCCATGCATCACTAGCCACCTGGTACCGTTCAGCAAGGATCTCTTGAGCTCGCATTACTTCATTCAAGATCGCTCCGCTGCCGAACAGTTGCACGCGTCCGCGCGATGGATTCGAGTCGAGCGATCGAACGCGATAGATCCCACGCAGAATTCCTTCCTCGGCGCCGGCCGGCATGTTGGGGTGGGCATAGTTTTCATTTTCAATCGTAATATAGTAAATGGCATCCTCATCATCGCGAACCATTCGGCGTATCCCATCGAAGACGATCACGGTGGTTTCGTAATGGAAAGCCGGATCATAGGTTCGAACGGATGGAAAGGCGATTGCGTTGAGGATGCTATGCCCGTCCTGATGCTGGAGTCCCTCGCCGGCAAGCGTAGTCCGGCCCGCCGTTCCTCCCATGAGGAAACCTCGGCATCGAGCATCGCATGCGGCCCAGATCAGGTCACCGATCCTTTGAAATCCGAACATGGAATAATAGATGAAGAACGGAATCATCTGCACGCCAAGAGTTGCGTAGGCGGACCCAGCGGCGATAAAGGACGACATGGCGCCCGCCTCGCTGATTCCTTCTTCGAGGATCTGGCCATTCTTCGCTTCGCGGTAATAGAGGAGCGTATCGGAGTCAACTGGCTCGTAGAGCTGGCCCTGATGCGCGTAGATGCCGACCTGCCGGAAGAGGCCTTCCATTCCGAAAGTCCGCGATTCATCGGGAACGATGGGAACGATATACTTGCCGATGTTCTTATCGCCCAGCAGTTTGCTCAGTAAGCGGACAAAATGCATCGTGGTGGACATCTCGCCCGTGGTTTTCGTCAGAAATCGCTCATAGCTTGCAAGTGATGGCACTTCCAAAGGAGGGGCCAGTTTGACCCGCGCGGGCAACGAACCGCCGAGTGCCTTGCGCCGCTGGCGAATATATTCCATTTGGGGGCTGTTTTCATCAGGCCGGTAGAATGGCGCTTTCCCAACATCTTCTTCCGTCAGTGGAATATGAAAGCGGTTGTAAAAATACCGAAGTTCGTTTTCGTTGAGTTTTTTTTGCTGATGGGTGATGTTGCGGCCTTCACCTGCTTCGCCAAGTCCGTACCCTTTGATCGTCTTGGCGAGGATGACCGTTGGACGGCCCTTGGTCTGTGTCGCTGCTTGATAGGCTGCATAGACCTTCACGGGATCGTGCCCGCCACGATTCAGCTTCGTCAGGCTTTCATCCGAGAGATGCTCGACCATTTCGAGCAGTTCCGGGCTCGTGCCAAAGAAGTGCTCGCGTATGTATTTGCCCTGGCTCACGGTATATTTTTGATACTGGCCATCGACGACTTCGGTCATTCGTTGAACCAAGAGGCCACGGGTATCTTTCGCGAGAAGTGGATCCCATTCAGATCCCCAGATGACTTTAATGACATTCCAGCCCGCTCCCCGGAAAGCGCCTTCCAACTCCTGGATAATTTTTCCATTGCCTCGCACGGGGCCATCCAACCGTTGGAGATTGCAATTGATCACCCAGATCAGATTCTGGAGTTGTTCGCGGGCCGCTAGAGTAATCGCACCAAGTGTTTCAGGTTCGTCGCATTCCCCATCTCCCAGAAATGCCCAGACGCGCGCATCGCGGCAGTTCTTGATTCCGCGATCCGAAACATACTGGTTGAATCGGGCTTGATAGAGGGACATGATGGGGCCAAGTCCCATCGACACCGTGGGAAACTGCCAGAAATCGGGCATGAGCCATGGATGTGGATAGGATGATAAGCCACCTCCATCGGCCAACTCACGGCGGAAATTGGTAAGCTGTGATTCGGAAAGCCGACCTTCCACGAAGGCCCTCGCATAGATCCCTGGCGATGCATGACCCTGGAAATAGACGATATCTCCTGAAAAATCACCAGATCGGCCACGGAAGAAATGATTGAAGCCGACTTCGTATAGAGTCGCGGCGGAAGCAAACGTGGAAATATGCCCGCCTATACCAGGACTGGCACGATTGGCCCGCACCACCATGGCCATCGCATTCCAGCGAATGATGTTCTTGATCTGCCGCTCCATCTCCCGATCGCCGGGATAGGGTGGCTGCTGGTCCGCTGGGATCGTGTTGACATAGGGCGTGGCCGCCAGGTTCGAAAGCGGCACCCCCGCGAGGATCGCTTGATTCTTGAGGGCATCCAACAAAAAACGGGCGCGTTCAGGCCCCTTGCTTTTGAGGACGTATTCCAGCGACTCCAGCCATTCTTTCGTTTCCGCCGGATCGATATCCTGCGATACCGGATCCAGCTGAGGTTCGTTTCCCGGCGGCTGGACTTGGTCGCCAGAGAGGCCTGCATTCGACAACACCATGTTTTTGATCACCCGCGTCACGAGTCATTAACCTCGCATATTGATGCCTTGAATATATTAAATATATATAAAAGGAACACAACTTCCACGCCAAGATCTGCTGCCGTTCTTGTAAGTTATTCGCTATAAGGAGTTTTATCGAGTCCATCCAAGCCAAGATTACCGGCAACGACATTGCGTTGACATCGACAATTCGTTGACCGCGCAGGCTACTGCATGATTATAGGGTGCCTGGAAAGCCATCGCCAATGAGAGATATCTTGGGACTTATCCGACCGCGGATTGCCGCATTGGTTTTATTTGCAGTGGCCGTATCTGCCTGGTTGGCCAGTGAACGACCCCTCCGCTGGGAAGAAGTTTGCCATGTCCTGATCGGCACGGGGTTATTGGTCATTGGGGCTGTTGCCTGGAATCAGCGGCTGGAGGGGCACAGTGATCAACAGATGAATCGGACCATGGATCGGCCGGTGCCTTCGGGACGCATATCACCTTCCCAGGCCGCGTATCTGGCTGTCCTTGCGAGCATCCTTGGCCTGATCTACTTGATTTTTCGAACACATGCGGTGGTCGCGATGCTGGGTGGTTTATGTTGGTTGCTCTATGGTTGTGTTTACACGCCCATCAAATCGATATCACCTTGGCAGACACCGGTCGGCGCCATAGCGGGCGCCATACCGATGCTGATGGGTGCCGCCGTCGCTGGCGATCCATTAGGCCCCATGGGGCTCAGCCTTTTTGGAATCGTCTTTTGCTGGCAATTTCCCCATTCGATGGCAATCGCATGGCGGTATCGTCACCAATTCGCAATCGCTGGAATCCAGCTTCTGACTGTCGTCGAACCAACCGGCCGCGCCGCTGGTTTCGTCGCCGTTCTTGGATCTTGCCTGTTGTTGCCAGTGAGCTTGATTCCGTTTATTCTATCATCGGCTGAAATCGTTTACGGAGTCACCGCAGCCATCCTCGGGGCCGGTTACTTCATTTGCTCCATTTGCTTCCTGTACCGTCGGAATCAAGCCACGAGTTGGTCTCTTCAACACGCCTCAATCGTTTATCTACCTTTGCTCCTTGTCCTCATGCTGGCGGCCCATGTATCGTGAAACGGCTCACATGGAGTGGATTGATCGGGTGCGACCTGTTGCGGGAGCGGTACTGGCACTTACCCCGATTTATCTCATCACCCTCGTCTATTGGGGAGGCGCACCAAGAACAACGGATGTCGGCTATTCGCCATTGCAGCCGATCCCATTCTCGCATGCTCTCCATGCAGGCAAAATCAGGCTGGATTGCCGCTATTGCCACACCACGGTGGAGAATGCAGCCTTTGCCGCGGTTCCACACACTTCGATCTGCATGAACTGTCATGCGACAATCACCCCGGACAGTACGCAGTTGGAACCCCTTCGACAAAGTGCATCCACGGGAGATCCAATCCGATGGGTTCGCGTCCATGATCTGCCAGATTACACCTATTTCAACCACAGTGCCCACGTGGCACGCGGTGTTGGCTGTGTTGCATGCCATGGTCGTATCGATCGCATGGAACAGGTTTATCAGGAGCTGCCAATTAGCATGGGATGGTGCCTGGATTGCCACCGAAATCCAACACCACATTTACGACCATCCGAATTGGTGACGGACATGGATTGGATTCCAGATGAGGATCCGCATGCCCTAGGAATCCGTTTGATGCAGACACATGGGATCCTCCCATCCACCGATTGTTCAACATGTCATCGATAGTTTTTCAAAACGATTCACCGAACTGGTGGCGCAGCCTGGACGAATTGGCGGGCAGTCCGCGATTTCGTGCCTTCCTGGAAGCGGAATTTCCGGACGCCGCGGATCCGCCGGGTATGAACCGCCGCCGTTGGCTCCAGCTGATGGGGGCATCATTGGCGTTGGCTGGTATATCTGGTTGCCGATGGGAGCGGCAGGAGATTGCTCCGTTCGCCAATCGACCTCTAGATCGGATACCTGGCACGCGTCAACATTTCGCCACAGCCATGCCCACGGGCAGCACAGCGCATGGGATCGTCGTCACCACCGTCGATGGGCGCCCGATAAAAATTGAAGGGAATCCACGGCACCCGCAAAGTCTGGGTGCCACCAATGTCTTCGCGCAAGCTGCGGTCCTGGAATTGTACGATCCCGATCGAAGCTGCCATGTCTATCGGCGGTCCGGCGATAAGCAATCCGAAGGAACATGGGAACAATTTACTCATTTCTGCCAGTCTCATTTTGGTCGTCTTTGTGAATTGGCTGGGGATGGGCTCTGCGTGCTGAGCCAAGGGAATACCTCCCCCACTCTGGATCGGATACGGCATGATCTACGCACCAATTTCCCCAGCGCCTGCTGGTTCGAATATGAAGCGATTAGTGATGACAACGAACGGGAAGGGGCACGCATTGCGTTTGGCAAGCCATTAAGAGCCCAATTAGCCCTGGACAAAGCCCAAGTGATTCTGTGCCTGGATGCGGACCTCTTGGGCTCGCACCCGGCATCGGTGCGCCATGCCCGCGATTTTTCGATGGGCAGAGAAGCCAATGCGGGACAGATGAATCGCCTGTATGCCGTTGAAAGCCGCTATTCCCTGACTGGGGCTGCCGCCGATCATCGGCTGCCACTCCCATCCTGCCAGATTCCTGCATTCGTGGGGGAACTCGAACAAACGTTGGCCATGATGGCCGATTCGGATCATTCTGTTCCCACGCACCAGGATCAACCACCCAGCCAAATCGAGCCCTTCGTGCGAACCGTTGTGAGAGATTTGCTGGCCAACGGTGGCAGGAGTATCGTCGCGATCGGCTCGAATCAGTCGCCGGCAGCCATCGCAGCCGTCCACCGCATCAATGCCCGGCTGGGCAACGAGGGTAAAACGGTTATCTACACTCAGACAATGGATCCGGATCGGCCGGCGCATCTTGACGCGATCAAAGGGCTGGTCGAAAAAATCCGTCATGGGAATGTCAATACCTTGCTCATCTTGGGCGGGAATCCGGTCTATAACGCGCCTGCCGACCTGGCATTCGCCGAAGCAATCGCCGGGATCGCGACAACAATCCATTTGAGTTCCTACCGAAATGAAACATCGCGGCAATGCTCCTGGCATCTTCCGCAGGCTCATTTCCTGGAAACCTGGGGCGATGCCCGGGCGTGGGACGGAACGTACAGTATTCTGCAGCCCGCAATCGCGCCGTTGTACGGCGGCCGATCGGAAATCGAAGTTTTGGCGATGATCTTGGCAGCTTCCTCCAGAGAACAGGTGCCTGATGCGCGCATGGAGGATCTTGTCCGGCGGACGTTCCAGCAAATGGCCGGTGATGATCCCGTAGTTTGGGATAAAACACTGCGAGACGGATTGCTCATCGATAGCGCCTGGAAAGCAGAATCCGTGCCGGTGCCAGGCGGACCGGTTCTGGAGCATGTCCGCCCGTATCAGGTACCGGAAAATGGCTCGCTTGAAATAACCTTCTGGAGCGATCTGTCCGTAGGCGATGGCCGGTTTGCCAATAGTAGTTGGCTCCAGGAACTCCCGGACCCAATGACGAAGATTACCTGGGACAATGCTGCCCTGGTGAATCCCGAGACGGCTTGCCGGTTGGGAATCGAAAACGAAACCAAGATCACAATCCAAGCGGGTGGCCGAGAAATGACCATCCCGGCATACATCCTGCCGGGCCAGGCCCCCGGATCGATCGGCGTCGCTTTGGGTTATGGTCGCACCGCGGCCGGCCATGTGGGTGGCGATACGTCCCTCGGCATTCCGCCAGTCGGTGTCGATGCCTATCTTTTGCGAACAACGGATGCCATGACGATTTTAAACGGCGCGCATGTCAAAGCAACCGGCATCCCATATCGACTGGCAACGACTCAGGACCATCATGCAATTGACGCGGTGGGCCAAACGGGTCGTGATAAGAAAGTGGCGGCACTGATCCGTGAAGCAAACCTCGATTACTATCGAGAACATCCCGATTTTGCCCAGCATGTCGAGCATCATCCGCCCCTGAAATCTCTCTGGGAGGAACATTTCTTTGATGGTCATCGGTGGGGCATGTCGATCGATCTGTCCAAATGTATTGGCTGCGGCGCGTGCATCATTGCCTGCCAAGCCGAAAACAACATACCCGTTGTTGGCAAGGAGCAGGTCCTGCAAGGCCGAGAGATGCAGTGGCTACGAGTCGACCGATACTTTCGCGGTCCTCTGGGAGCTCCTCAAGTCGCCCACCAACCGATTCCCTGTCAACAATGCGAATTAGCACCGTGTGAACAAGTGTGCCCGGTGGCAGCGACTATCCACAGCCAGGAGGGCCTCAACGACATGGTCTACAATCGCTGTGTCGGAACCCGCTATTGTGCCAACAATTGCCCGTACAAGGTCCGCCGGTTCAATTACCTGAATTATCACAAGGACCTGGGCAAAGACGGTGGCGAGGTATCCAAAATGAAATACAATCCTGATGTCACAATCCGATGCCGCGGAGTCATGGAAAAATGCACTTACTGTGTGCAACGAATTCAAACGGTCAAGATTGAGGCGAAAAAACGTCGGCTTGTGATCCGCGATGGAGAAATACAAACGGCTTGCCAACAAGTTTGCCCATCGCAGGCCATCCATTTTGGCAACATTGCCGATCAGGAGAGTACCGTCTCCAAAAAATATTCTCTCGACCGGGCATACGCCCTCTTGTCCGAACTGAATATCCGTCCCCGGACGGTCTATTTGGCTCGAATCAGCAATCCGAATCCAGACCTCGAAAAGATGCCGACAAAGCATGCCAGCGATCACACATGAAGACAACATGACTCAGGACCCCACCCGGCGGGCTCCTCTTGTCCTTGGAGAACCGGACTTGGCATCCGTGACTGAGACGGTCTGCCGTATTGCGGAACGGCCGGGCGCTACACCTGCCTGGTATGTCGCGTTTGTGGTTTCCGTTGCGTTGACACTAATCCTTTTCGGGTCGATTGGCTATTTGATCATCCATGGAATTGGCGTTTTGGGGAACAACAGTCCGGTCTTCTGGGGATTTCCAATCATCAATTTTGTCTTTTGGATCGGGATCGGCCACGCAGGAACCTTGATATCCGCCATTCTGTTCCTTTTTCGCCAGAAGTGGCGAACGAGCATCAACCGGTTTGCCGAAGCGATGACCATTTTCGCGGTCGCGTGTGCTGGCATCTTCCCTGCGGTCCATGTTGGCCGCATTTGGGTCATCTACTGGCTGGCACCGTACCCGAACCAGATGGCCCTGTGGCCTAATTTCCGCAGTCCTCTGCTATGGGACGTTGTCGCGGTCAGTACCTACGCAACGGTCTCCTTGCTGTTTTGGTACTTGGGCATGATCCCCGATTTGGCGACGCTTCGTGACCGCGCGACGACGAAACCGCGATCCATTCTTTATGGTCTTTTTGCGTTGGGATGGCGCGGATCGGCGTCCCAGTGGCATCGGTTTGAAACGGCCTACCTTCTTTTAGCAGCTCTGGCGACGCCTTTGGTGCTGAGTGTTCATTCGGTTGTCAGTTTCGACTTCGCCGTCGCTCAACTTCCAGGCTGGCACACCACGATCTTCCCACCCTACTTTGTGGCGGGCGCCATTTTTAGTGGGTGTGCCATGGTTGTCACACTGGCTGTCCCGGCCAGGGCAATCTTCGGCCTGAAATCGCTCATCACGATGCGGCACTTGGACAACATGAACAAGCTGATTCTTGGAACCAGCATGCTGGTCGCCTACGCATATATGGTCGAATGGTTCATGGCCTGGTACGGTGGCAATCCTAAGGAAATATTTGCGTTTGTGAATCGTGCTTTGGGACCGTATGCTTGGGGTTATTGGCTTATGGTCCTATGCAATGTGGTGGTGCCCCAGCTGTTCTGGTTCAAGAAATGGCGCACCACGCCTTGGCTGATGTTGATCGTCGCAATTCTTGTGAATGTCGGCATGTGGATGGAACGATTTGTGATTATTGTCGCTTCCCTAAGCCGGGATTTTCTGCCGTCTAGCTGGGGGATGTTCAAGCCGACTTCGATTGACATCCTGATGATGATCGGATCGTTTGGATTGTTCTTCACCCTATTCTTGCTATTTTGCCGTTTTCTCCCCGTGGTCGCCATGGCGGAAGTGAAGGCGGTGCTGCCAACGAGGGACCCGAGATAACATACTACCCGTTCTTGTTCATCATATTGGCTACAGCTACAAGATCATGAATCCCGTTGCCGAACAATCTGGAACATCCCAAGTTGCTGGGATCCTCGCGGAATTCCGCGATTCGGAAGATCTCGTCGCCGCTGCCGCGGGGGTGCGGGCAGCCGGTTATTCGCAATGGGAGGCCTATTCTCCGTTCCCCGTTCACGGACTAGTGGCGGCGATGGGGAGGCGGAAAACCCGACTTCCATGGCTGGTCCTCCTGGCCGGTCTGGCCGGGGGTGGTGGGGCGGTGGCCTTGCAGTGGTGGACCAATGCGGTGAACTATCCCTATCTTATCAGCGGCAAGCCGTATTTCAGCCTGCCAGCGAATATCCCAATCATCTTTGAATTTATTATCTTATTGAGTGCAATCGCCGCATTTGGCGGTTGCCTGGCTCTTAGTAAACTTCCCCAATGGTATCACCCTCTCGCCGCATCCCCACGGTTTCGTCGCGCGTCGACTGATGGATTCTTCATAACGATTGACGCATCGGATCCATGCTTTGATGACGCAATCACGACCCAGCTACTGCAATCGTTGGGAACTGTGACGACCGAGTTTTTTTACCGGATCGATTCCAAACGCGGATTACCGAAATACGCCATCCCGACGATCGCCATCTTGTCGGCTCTGGCATTGCTACCTCCGGTCTGGATAGCCAAGGCACGATACAAACAATCCAGTTTGCCCCGAATTCACCTCGTGCGGGACATGGATCTTCAATCCAAGTACCTCCCCCAGCAAACCAGTAGTTTCTTCGTTGATGGCCGCGGAATGCGGCCGCCAGTTCCAGGGACGATTGCCGTGGGCACACCGGTGGAAAATACACACCTCCGTCTCGGGACGGTCCATGGCCTACCGGCATCATCGTTCCCATTGGACGTGACGGCTGAATTGGTCGAACGGGGCCGGCAGCGCTACAATGTTTACTGTGCAACGTGTCACGGCCTTGCCGGGGACGGGGACGGTATCACATCCCAGTTGGCATTCGACCGTGAAGAGCCCAAATGGATCCGGCCGTTATCGTTCCATCTTGAATTGGTTCGAGATCAACCGGCAGGTCTCCTTTACCAAACCATCAGCGACGGCATCCGCAAAATGCCAGCTTATGGGTCCCAGATTCCCATTCAAGATCGTTGGGCGATTGTATTATACGTTCGCGCATTACAGCGGAGCCGGAATGCATCGATCGAAGATGTTCCTACGGATCTTAGAGAGTATTTACGATAGGCACGGCAAAGTGATACAGGCACACTTCCAACCGAATCCACGGCCCAGCCAGGATCCTTTCCCTGGCCTGCCCACGGCGGCAACAATCGCCCTGCCGATTGTTGGCATGGCCGCCCTCGCC
>JAFGFZ010000456.1 GCA_016930815.1 Pirellulales bacterium
TGGGCGAGGGGGCTTTCTTTACTCCTACTTGTGTAAAACAACAAGGGCGTTGCCCTAGGCTACGGTGAATTTCGCCTTCGGCGAAACCACGCGTGAGAAAGAACCGCGGAAAATCCAGAAAACCGAGAAAACAGCACAAACCTGGAATTAGTAAAAAAGGATGAATGAGCCGCATGATCACGCTCACGAACGTCTATCGAACTTACAAGACCAAACGAGGCAAAATCGATGCGTTGTCGGATATCAATCTGGCAATCGATGCGGGAGAATTTGTTGTTATTCAAGGCCCGAGTGGAAGCGGTAAGACGACACTCCTCTGGATCCTCGGGGCAATGCTCCGGCCATCATCAGGCCGGGTGTTGATTGATGATCGCGATCTCTACCGCCTGGGCATTGCCGAACGAAATCGATTCCGGGCCCAGGAAGTGGGCTTTGTATTCCAAGCCAGTCACCTTCTCGCCTATCTGTCATTACGGGAGAACGTCCGTTTGGGCCAGTTGAATCAAGCCAATCCCGATGCAACGGACCGGCTTCTTGCGCGACTCGGCCTTGCGGAACGCGCGGAACACCGGCCAGGCGAGTTAAGCGTTGGCGAACAGCAGCGGGCGGCACTGGCGCGAGCCCTGATCAAAGGCCCCAAACTGATCCTCGCCGATGAACCCACAGGAAATCTCGATCCGAGAAATGCCACCGAGGTTCTGAATATCCTCGTTGAATACCACCACGAGGGCGGAACCGTTTTCCTTGTAACGCACGGCCGAGATACCCAGAATCTGCCGGGCAGAACCATCCAACTCCACGCGGGGCGATTGGTCGAGGTTTGACGGGTCCGCGATCATTCCCTCGCGAACTTCGGTTGCGGCGTGGTCTCCCGACCACCGGTTGTGGCGTGGTCTCCCGACCACGCCACAAGCCGCAATTCCCTTCATTCCATCGCGAATTGCATCTTCCGGTAGGCGCTTGGCGGAACTCCCTCGGCTTTGCGGAAGACCTGAGAAAAATAAAGTTCATTGCTATACCCGCACATCTCCGAGATGGCAGCAATGGATATCTTTGTCTCGGCGAGCAGCCGCCGCGCCTCGGCCAATTTCCGTTCCTTGATGGCCGCAGCCGGTTGGATACCGGTCGTCTCAACGAATCGCGTGTAGAATGTCATCCGGGTCACTCCCTGTGTATGGGAGACCACATCCCCGACGGTGATCCCATCGCAGGCATGATCCTCGATAAATGCCAAGGCCGCTGGAATGTCGCAGGCCCCATGGGGTCGATGGATGGTGGACGCCCGCGGAATGACCTCCGCGCCTGGAACGCGAATGGCTTCTGTGGGAGCGGGCCGGCCATTCAACATCTCAATCACGAGTTTGGCCGCTTTATAGCCAATTTCCTCCGCCGGCAGGTGAACAGTCGTCAAGGGCGGCGTACTTCGCAGGGCCACATCGAATCCGTCCGTGCCGATGATTGCCACTTGATCCGGGACTGCCAGATGGAGTAACCGGCATGCATGGCATAAGTACGGCCCAGAAAAGATCTGCTGTGAGAAAATTCCTGCCGGCTTGGGCAAACTGCATAGCCATTCGGCAACTTTCGCATCGATGGTCTGGATCCGGTCGAGGTTAAAAAAATTCTCCGGTTCTTCCGGCAATGTGAAGCTGGCATGCTTGATCTTATGTGTTTTGGCGTACAGCCGGTAATTGTCGGAACTGGTCTTCCCGCCTGGAGAGATACCAATGATGAATTGATAGATGTGGCGGATACCAATCTTTGTGAAGTGGCGGACGATCGCGTTGTAGAGCGAGTCCGGATCGGCGGAAACCACACCGAAACCGGGCCGGGGCTTGCCGAGGGATGTATTGACAACCGGCCGTCCACCGGCGGCAATCGCGGCAAAGAGGTTCTCCTCTTCGGCCGCAATGAAGCTGATCGCGGCATCCGGATTCCACATTTCATACGAGGACGGCAATCCGGCCAATGCTTCACCGAGGACGAATTCGCGGGTTACCGACGGTGTGGCTGCGCAAGTGACCTTCCTGGCTTTTGTATCCCGTTTCAACGGGACCTCAGTTTGTTGGGCCAATCGGCCTGCTGGACCTTGGTCCGGTCCCGGCCGTGCATACCGGCTGGCACCAGCCGCCAATCGGCGGGTATAGGCGGTCTGGATTTGGAAGACCAAAGCAATACGGATGACTTCGTTAAACATGGATTCGCTCTATCGGCAAAAGAGCCTATCCCTAATTTTCTAATCGATTTTACAATTTTGTATGGTATGACGCAAATTTTGTGTTATACTGTCGCAATTGGGAACATTATGCGGATTCTCGCTTGGATGCGGAATGAAACGTTTCCAATGAAATGATTGGTTGCCCGAGATGGCAGCCCCTTATCCATGGCCTACGATGGCCGTCGAAGCAATGGCTGGGAGAGAGTTCTTTGATGCGCCAGTACATCAGGTGCTATAGCGTCGCATCGAAATGTTTATCGTCGTATCGAAATTTTCGGAGGTGAAGATCTTATGAGCAAACAACAGGTGATTGGTTTCAGTTCGATGGCAGTGGCCGTCTTTGCCCTAACATCTTCTATATGGGCAAACTCTATTTCCCTGAATTTTAGTGAAAATTCAAGCAATCAAGCATTCTCAGGCGGTGAAAATATTGGGCCGTTGAATACAGACAGTAGAACCTGGAACACAACCAATGGTCAACCAAATCTATCCTTCGGGACCATGAATAACTTGATTGACAACAATGGGAATCCAACAACCGCTTCGGTAACATGGAATTCAGCGAATCCTTGGTGGAACGAAGACGGGACAGGAGACGATCAGCATCGCTTAGCTGTTGGTTATCTTGACGATACTAATGAAGCCATCTCGGTTACACTATCGGACATCCCTTATGCGATGTATCGAGTCTATGGCTTGTATTCTTCGGACCAATCGTGGGATGCAACCATTGTTCAAGCACAAGATATGCAGGTGAATGGCACTTGGGTTTTTGGCGGTGTTACATCCACTTCCGTGAATGCTTACGGTAGCATCACCGATTGTCTGGCAGAAACAGGGCAGTACTGGTCGCACTTGGACAGCACAACGCCCGGTAACTACTGGACTTTTGACACGACAGGCCCCGCATTATCCATCGTACAATCACCGAACGCTGATCCAGGTCGCGCCGCAATATCGGGCTTAATAATCGTGGAGATCCCCGAACCGGCGACCAGCATGCTCTGTGGAATCGCATTCGTTTTTCTGGGCGCATGGATCGTTCGTAAACATCATGGGTAGGAGTTTTTGCAGCGGATTGAACTGACTGCTCGACCGCGGGACAGGTGCCGGGCGGAGGAAATGATCGCCATGAAATCAAAGCGTCCCGGATGCAAACGAGATCCTGGACGCTTCTACATCAACATGTCCCGTCCTCTTTTGCATTCTCTAGAGAGAGTTCCCATGAAACAACCGCTGTATTGGATTTGCATTGGTGCCCTTTTCATCCTGCCAGTCATCGGTACCATGGCAGAAGCCAACGAAATTATATCGCTGAATTTCAGTGAAAACTCGGATAACCAGGGATTTGCGGGTGGGCAGAATATTGGGCCGCTCAACACAAACAGCAGCTATTGGAACAATACCAACGGGCAGCCAGACCTGGCCACTGGAACGCTGGCCGATCTGATTGACGACAATGGGAATCCAACAACAGCCTGGGTCACCTGGTCCTCGGCAAACGCCTATTGGAATGAGGACGGTACTAGCGACGACCAGCATAAAATGGCCGTCGGTTACCTGGATGATGGCGGGTCCGGCATCTTCATCGAGATGTATGATATTCCTTACACGAATTATCGAGTCTACGGCCTGTATGCATCCGACCAATCCTACGATAACACGATCGTTACCATGCAGGACATGCAAGTGAATGGGACCTGGGTTTTTGGCGGCACGAGTCCCACGTCCGTGAGCGCCTACGGAAGCATCACGGATTCATTCGCTCAAACAGGGCAGTACTGGTCATGGAACGATGGCACAACTCCTGGGAACTATTGGACGATCGACATCTCAGGTACTTCGGAGCTGATGATCGTGCAGTCGCCTGTCGGCGATCCCGGACGTGCGTCGATCTCTGCCCTGATTATCCGCGACCTTGATGCTCCCGTCTATGACGAAACGTTGAAGGTCGTGATCAACCGTGAAACTGGGAATGCCCTGTTAACAAATAATACTGGATCATCTGTCGATATCACGGGCATCGGCATCCGTTCCATCCATGGCGCCCTGATGCCTGGCAGTTGGATGTCCATCACCGACCATTATGATGCCCCTCCGGGCGATCAGTCCGTTTCAAGCGACGCATGGACCATCTCCAGCAGTACCCCATTGGATCTGAGTGAGGGAACACTCGGTACGGGAACACTCGCCCAGAGTCAATCCGTCGATCTCGGAAATATCTGGGGCAAATATTTTGCCGAAGGCAATGACCTGACTTTCGAATATCTTGAAGCAATATCTGGCCAAACAATAACGGGTGTGCTCGATTTCACTGGAAATGACGGTCAGATGTATCCATTCGGCGACCTCAACTTCGACGGAGAAATCAATCTATCGGATTGGCCAATCCTGCGGGATAACAACCATGCAGTTCTTTCCGGATTGACACCTGCCCAGTCGTATCGGCTCGGTGACATGGACGGAGACGGTGACAGTGATGTTTTCGACTTTGACTTGTTTGTCGATGCCTATGACGCGGCCAATGGAGAGGGTGCTTTTGCGGCCGATTTGGCTGCGATACCCGAACCGTCCACCCTGGCCCTCATGGCATTGGGGCTGGGCGGATTGTTCTTGCTCCGTCGGCGCCACGTGCTGCCCATGAGTCTCTTTGTGGTTCTGTTTGGCTTGAGTGTATGTGGCGCCCAATCGGTGGTCCTTCAACCTTTTGGCGTGAGTTCTTCCGCCGGGGGTGATTTTATCCACACGATTGATGGCGCTGGTGTTCTGGATCCGGCCCTGGTCGAGATGATGGCTCCGGTTCCAACCACGTGGCCACAACATATCCTTGGCGATAGTAGTGACGAGAATTATCCCACAATCGAGAGTTCCGCTGGCCGTTATTACGGAACGACCACCAATCTCGCCTTCGATCTAGGACCGTTCGCAAGCGTCGAAGGTTTGGCTTTCTGGAACTATGATGAACGGTACAACGGTGAATGGCTCAATGAACGCGGCATCATATCCGCGGATGTCGAATACTCGGCCGACGGCGGAGCTACTTGGACAGCCATCGAATCGATGAGTTTCACCATTGTCCCGGATGAATCTTTATCATACAGCGCCGAGGTGAAAACATTTTCTGGAGGCCCTGTGCGGGCGAATGCGATTCGGTTCAACAACGCGCTCAACGATGGTGGAAACTTCATTGGATTGGGTGAAATTCGGTTCTTCGGTGTACCGGAACTCCTGACGCTCGAAGTCAACACAACCACCGGTGCCACATCCATCCTGAACAACGAAATCGGAGCCATTGACATCAATTATTATCAGATCACCAGTGCCTCCCATTCGCTCGATTCGACTGGCTGGTCCAGCTTGCAGGACCAGGACTATGAAGGGAGTGGTGGGACATCGGGAAACGGGGACGGCTGGGAGGAATCGGGCGGTTCCGGTTCGCATGCCTTGGCCGAGGGCTTCTTGACGGGAAGTAGCATCTTGGCCTCATCCGCCTCGATCAACTTGGGGAGCGCTTTCGACCAGCAAAATGGTTATCTCGATGGTGAAGGCAAAAGTGACCTCGTTCTGACCTACCGGACCGCCAGCGGGTTGGTGATTCAAGGACACGTGGAATATGTCACCGGGACGGCAGAGAACGCCGACTTCGACGGTGATGGGGATGTTGACGGTGCCGACTTCCTGGTATGGCAGGCAGGTTTTGGAATCGCAGGAACTGGCACACTCGCCAATGGAGACGCCAACAACGATACGAATGTGGATAGCGCCGACCTGGCGATCTGGAAGAGCCAATTTGGAACAGATGGCGCGTCCGCAGGTCCTGCCAGCACGGCCGTGCCGGAACCGGGCACATTCGGCCTTCTGGGGCTCCTCCTGGCGGCTATCCTTCCCATTTTCTTTCGCCACACCCATCATCGATGATTACGTGGCCAACGAACCCAGAATCTCGCTTTGACGCTTGACATCTTAATTTTTCGGAGGTGGAACTCTAATGAGCAAACGACTATCTCTTGGCTCATATCTGGCGGCATCCGTTGTCTTGGCAATTGGAACGATCGCTGCGGCAGATACGATCGGATGGAATTTCGTCAGCGACTATCCAGCACCGACTATTCAGGGTGACGGATTCGCGGACGGCTTCGATCAGTGGACCGATTCCGTGGACGAGGCCGCGCCGGATACAGGGACAGAGGTCCCCAATAGCACCGACACTTGGGCCATCACGACCCCAATCAATGCACCTGGCGTCTCGGTTGAGTGGAGCAGTACCAACATGTGGGTCGCAGGAGACGAGGCGAACACCGAACAGGCATTGTATCGAATCTATCTCGACGATGGTGCACCAGGTGTCAGTGTCACCGTTTCAGGATTAGCTTCTTGGTTGGCAGCTACAGGCGATCCCGATTACCATATCCGCTTTTATCGCAGTACGGATTGGAATGTTAGTGATTGCGGTTTTTCCTTGATCAATATTTTCGAGGGTTACGATGATACCGGCACATTACTAGAAACAATCCCCCAGATCGATCAGGGGAATGCGCGGATGGACGGTGACGGCCCCACCGGCCGACTGGACACGGGAGCGAATGCCCGTGACTACCAAGATACAACCCTCTTGTTTACGGCCGACACAATCACATTCCGATTACCACCAAGGACCGATCCCATACGAGGTACGCTTGCCGGTTTCAGAATCACGTCCGGTATTGAGTACGATCCAACATTGAAACTTGTGATTAACCGCGACACCGGTAATGTCACGCTGATAAACTACACCAACAGCACCGTCGAGTTTGCCGGCATCAGTCTTCTTTCCAGCGATGGCGCGCTGACCCCGGGCAACTGGGATTCAATAACCGAAAACTATGATGCCCCTCCCCAAAATGGATCTGTTTCATCCGATGATTGGATTCTCTTTTCAAGCACGGAATCGGACCTCAGCGAAGGGACGCTGGGCAAGGGGTTACTTGCCCATAATCAATCAGTCAATCTTGGGGATGGCGTATGGTACCAGTATTATCGCGAGAATACGGATTTATCCGTTGAATACCTGGACGCCAACACGGGGGAGACGATTCGCGGAATCGTCGAATTCACTGGCAACGGCAACACACCGTTTATGCTTGGTGATGTTGACTTCGACAACGACATCGACGCGGTGGATTGGGTCGCAGTTCGCGATGGATTCAATGCCGATTACAGTAGCACGTCGGCCGCCCGCGCCTATCGCTCCGGCGATATGAATCGGGATTTGGTCGTCAATTACTCGGATCTGATTATCTTCAAGGAGGAATGGGAGGCGGCCCATCCAGGCAGTTCTTTCGCAGATATGGTTGCTGGAATTCCGGAACCGGCAACTGGGTGCCTGTTCGGATTGAGTCTATTCTTCCTGGGGGCCATCGCCGCAAAGAGGAGATCATGGCTGAGAATACGCTCGGTGCTTCCTCTCCTTGTCGCCGTCGTCATTGCAATCTTCTCCCTCAGTAGTCCAGTATCCGCCGATATGGCGCCCGGAGCGATCCCTGGCGTCACTGGGATGGCATACCATCAGGGTGACAATCCGGATCCCGGAGATGGTTCGTTTTCACGCATATTGGATGGTTCGGGTCTAACCGCCGGCCTGGGCGGCCCAAACAATTGGCTTCATGATGCCGCCTGGCCGAACAACTGGCAGGGTCAAGGCACGTTTACGACCGATGGCACTACGGGCGACACGGCAGGATCCTGGTTCATCGCGGATCTTGGTTCCAGCTACGCGGATCTGGCAGCGCTGATGGTTTGGAACGTCCGTGAGGTCCTTGATCGCGGCTCGCAGAGTGTGGATCTCTACTATGCGACCAGCCCAACCGTAGCACCCGTGACAGGCTCAGCTTATAGTTTCTCAAGTGGTGGCTGGATCAGCCTGGGTAACCACACGATACCCCGTGCCACGGCCGGCGGCACAATGGCCGATACAACGATCGACCTCGGCGGAGTTTCCTCGGCGCGCTACATCGGATTCGATATTCTGACAAATCATGGCAGCGATTTCCGAGTCGGTTTCGCCGAACTCGAGTTTTTCACTGTGAATCCATATGACCAGGTGTATCAGCTGACGCTTGAGGTCAACACCACCACTGGCAATCTTCGAATCTTGAACGATGGCATGGCTGAAGTTCAAGACATCGATTACTTCGAGATCACGAGTTCGACTGCCGCTCTGGACAGTACCAACTGGACCCCCTTGGGGAGTGGCACGAATGACGGCAGCGACTGGGAGGAATTGGGAAACCTCACCAGTTCGCTGCTGGCTCAGTTTTATCTCCAGGGGAGCCAGATCTTCGCGGAAGGTGAGTCGGCAACGATCTCGAATGCCTATACGGGGACTGGTCAGGCCCAGGATCCCTTGGAATTCCGCTATCATATTCCCGGTCAGGCCAATTTGATCGAAGGCCTTGTGACTTACATTGCCGGCCCCGCCGAAAATGCCGATTTCGACGGTGACGGGGATGTCGACGGAGCCGACTATCTGACATGGCAGAAAGGTTTTGGGACCACCGGAACGGGCACACTTGCCACCGGGGATGCCAACGGTGACACGAATGTGGATAGTGCCGACCTGGCGATTTGGAAGAGCCAGTTTGGAACGGGTGGCGCACCCGCGGGTCTTGCCAGCGGCGCCGTGCCGGAACCGAGCACGTTCGGACTCCTGGCACTTGCCTTGGCCGGATGCGTCGTGCCCTCCTTGATGCGCCGTCCAGGTTTCTTTCACCATCATGGAGGGCGCATGATGCGTTGGAGTCAGTTCATTTGGCTCGCCGCCGGGGTCGCCCTGTTTCTGTTCGCACCGGCGGCCATCGCCGGCTACACACTCGACCGGCTCTACCATTTGGGCGACGATCCCATGGATGAATACGGTTCGGGTGCGATTGCCGGAAGTATGGTCACTGTCACGGTCGACAGTTTTGCAACCTCCGCGCCGGGCGACCAGCAGGATTTCTATCCGGGCATTCTGGGTGCGCCGAAATATGTGAATGTGGGCACGATTGGCACCGGCCGGACCGGCTTGGGTGTCCAGTTCAGCGGCCCGGATGGTACGGGGGGTGGTGACTATCTCGAAGCTGCCCGGCTCGGCGCGCCCGATACTTCGGCAGCGTCCACCGGGTATGTCGGTTTGGAGGGTGCCGGCCCGCTGGATTATTCCGGGATCGTCCATCGGGGTTTTCAGGCGTGGGCCTATCCGGCCAGCCCCGGAGCCGGTCTCCAGGATATCATCATGGACACCCTGGCCCATGGCGTCCGAATCAGCGCGGAAGGGACTTGGGTGATGCGGTACTGGAGCCCGCCAGGCTCCGACACGGTACCGGATGCGACGGACGATTTTGATACTGGCATCGCCGTGACATCCACGTGGCACCATATCCAGGTCGTCCGGGCGCCGCGGACCGGCGATCCCGATCGTGGCTCGACATTCTACCTCGATGGCGTGGCCGTCGCGTTTGGACCGGGAGGATACTACGATGGCGATAGCAATCAGCACCCA
>JAFGFZ010000457.1 GCA_016930815.1 Pirellulales bacterium
TCGACCAGGTGCGTCCTTGATCCGTACTGGTCGTGGAGACCACGTGGGAATTCGAGGCGCCTTCATCTCCTTTGGCCGTGGTGAGCAGGCAAAGCCAATTGCCATCTTGTAGGATGACCACGTAGGGCTGATCGCAGTAACCTTCGTCGGGAATGATGTGGCCAGTGCTAATGTCTCGTATATCCTTGGCGAATCCCAATTCCCCAGCGAAGGCTACCACAGCAACGGCAGACAAAAGACGGAGCCCTTGAAGACACTGCATGACCGATTCCTCCTCACCAGGATATTTATAGTCCATCAAAGATAGCAGGCATCACAGAATAAGGTATAAAATCTCATTCTAACGTCAAAGAGATCGTTATACCTCCTCCCTAAGCCCTCAAGCCTCACGTCTCAAGCCTCAAGCCTCATCCCTCATCCCTCAACAAAAAACCCGATGCCTTGTGACACCGGGTTCGATGATCCCATTGGGAAATCAATCGAGTATCACAGGCGCAAGGGATATGTAGGTCGCGTATATGCCTCCCGCCAATCAGCGCATGGCACATCGCATTCTGGTCTGAAGGTCGCCGTTGTTTGTATCAAAATCACCGTATCGATTCCTTTTTCATGACTATCTATGGATTGGTTATCGAGTAGGCGGCCAAAAGAAGCCGCACCGAGATAGACGCTTTGATATGGCAAAAAAGTTCGCAAAAAAATCGTCATGCTATATCCCCCACATGATATAGACGCACTGAACCGGGATATTATTCCCTGGATATTGAGGGTTTCTGGGAATTCGATACGCTGGAATTTGCGGTTTTCGGGCGGGCAAGGCTCCTACCAAGCTGCATGCCGGTACCAGAGTTTTGATTCAGCAGGAGTTTCAACTTTCTAATTCCCGCAAACCCTTGGGTGGCACTGCAGCCACCCCGTGGTAAACGCAGAATCCATAACGTACTACTGCTGAGAAGGTAGTCGAATGCCAGAGAGACGATGACTGCGAAGTGGGGGAATAATTGACAGCAATGAAAAATCATGCCTCGCATATGCATTGTGCTTTGATTCTCCGGTGTTGGACAAAAAGCCGCAACATGGATGAGTGGACGCATTAAAAATCCAACGCCACTCCGCTCCATACATCCGGCTGGCTATCGATCCAATTACCGGATTCTTGATCCAATCCATCGGTTGATGCAGCGTCTTGCCACCCGTTGGAGGATAATAACCGCATCTTGCCCGTTTCAGTGTCGGTAATAAAGAGCCGATATAGACCATTGACTTCCGCGGAGAACACGAGACGTCTTCCATCGGGGAACCACTGGGGGTAGTATGCTCTCGATAGCCAGTCTGGCGTCAACTGCCTCCAGCGATTGGAATCGCGCTGTTCCCGATCCACGAGAAATATACTAGTATTCAATCCATAAAGAGAACGTTTGATCATGGCTGTAATCCGGCCATCGAACGTGACCGAAGGACCATCGCACACACCGTCGCCAGGAATATCCGTGATCGGTCCAACAGCCTTTCCCAAAGTATCGTTGACGTAGAAAAGCTCCGCATTTGTGTAATCCGTATACTCGTGGTACGTAAAATACAAGTTCCCGTCAGCCGCCCAGTATAGGTTGCTGATCCGCGAGCGCTCGTCATCGCGATCTTCCTTGGCATCAAAAACCGTTGAAACCTTCTTGGATTGGCAATCCACCACGCAAATGGCCGTTTGATCCTTTTGAATGAAGGCAATCTGGCGGCCGTCAGGTGACCAATCGAGAAGGTGTCCTGTCGGGCCGAGTGCAGTATCCACGGACACCAGATCCGTACTCAGGAAAGTGGTCTCATTCTGGCCGTTCCGATCGATGATATGAATGGTTGGCCGATTCGAATCATGCGATATGAACGCGATCCTCTGACCGTCAGGCGACCAGCAAGGACTAGCATTGGCAACGCCGTTGTTGGTGATTTGTATCGGTTTCTTATCGTGCAAGCTGATCCTATAAATTTGAGACGGCTGGTTGCCTCGATCGGATGCGAATACGATTTGATCGAAATCGAGGATATCGCCGAGGTCAATCAAGCCAATACCTCCCATACCGGAATAGCTTGCGACAAACACCTGCCCACCACCATGGGAAAACTTCACAGTCGTCGATTCCTGACGCAAGTCAACCGCCCTGGCATGAATGCGTCCACTTCGCGGATCAACGATATAGAGTGTTCGTGCCTGGGTAGATAGAACGGCAAGTGCGGTTTCATTCCGGTCGATCGCGAGGGCACGAGGAGGGGAATTTTTCATTTTCAAAGAATCAATAATCTTCCACGTTGACAGGTCGACAATATGGATTTCCTGTCGCAGTTCATCGGCAACGAACGCCCGGTCCAGATTATTGGAGATTACGATACTGGTTAGCTTACCATCCGGTGGAAACGATAGAGTCCGAATGATCTTGTAAGGCGGCGAAATCCGTACTTCATACATAATCGGGGATCTAGAAGTCCTTGGTTCCGTGACAATATATGCAAAATCGCCGCGTACACCGACTTCACGGCCGGATGGCTGATCTGGAAGCAGTACTTCCGCGACCAGCTCGGGCGCGTGCCCGTCGATCTCGAGGATCGCCACCTGGTCGTTATGGAAACCGCCCAGCTGTTTCTCGAAATCAACCGGTTTTTCATCTTGACCCATCGGAACAACAAGCTTTTTGCCATCTGCGGAGATGGCAATGCTAACCGCCCACCTCCACCCCTCATCTTGTGGTTTTGTCGTGATATCAATATCCCGGCGCTGTCCGGTAGTTGGACCCTCCAGGTCAATCTGCGTAATGTATTTGAAATAGAAATTCGTCGTAAAAAGGCTCTTGTTGTCAGGCGAGAGAACCATCCCATTGTGAATATGAAGGATTTCGAGGTTTTCTTCATAGTCGCTCGGAAAATTTGATAGTATTTTTTTTCCGCCCGTGGCAATGTCGATTGCGAGGACTGGATTCTCGATCTGTTTCTTCCCATCCGCGGTCTGGAGATGGCTTTCACTTCCGACAAAGAGCGTTCTATCGTCCTGGGAGAGACAGAAGCCGGACACGGAATCGATGTCGATCCATCGGACGTTCAATTCTGGGACTGGAGTGGTTGGTATTTGTGATATCAACCAAACCACGAATCCGAGGAATATCAGGGATACGATGATACACGTGGTCACGATGCGGCGGGATCTCTGAGTCCATTGGCGACGGAAAACCTGCGGGGAACCTTCAAGATAACGTTGGAGTGCATCGGCCATCTCGCGTGCGGATTGGAACCGATCCTTGGGCTTACTGGCAATTGCCTTAAGGCAGATCTGTTCGAGATCAATATCCAAAACCGGTTGAAAGGTTCGCGGGCTGGGCAGCGTAAAATTCCTTGGATTTTCGATCACATTCTCCATAGTGAATGGCAGTCTTCCAGCGATCATGTGATACAGGACGAGTCCTAAACTATAGAGGTCACTTCGCGGATCCGTTGGTTTTCCGCGGATCTGTTCTGGCGGCATGAAGATCGGGGTTCCGGAAAGCGAGCCGGTCTGGCTGAGACGTGCGAATTGCGCCTCGGATCGTGCGAGTCCAAAATCCATCAGCACCGGCTCCCCGGCCCGGTCGATCATGACATTCGATGTCTTGACATCTCGGTGAACGATTCCAACAGCATGGATTGCGGATAGGGCTTCAGCGACCTTCCGTGCGATTTCGACTGCTTGGCGTGGTTGAAACGGTCCTTTTTCAAGTCGTTCGGTGAGCGTGTCGCCGTCGATCAGGGCCATCGTGATGTACGAAACTCCATTCGCCTCACCAGCATCGTAGATTCGGCAGACATTGGGGTGCTCGATCGCGGCAGCCGCCTGGCCTTCCTGAACGAACCGATTGAGACAATCCTTATCACCAAACCGTGGTACTTTCAGGGCGATGTCGCGGTCCAATGTATGATCATGGGCCCGATAGACCCATGCCATGCCACCCGCACCGATGACGCTTAGAATTTCATACCGCCCAACGAGATAACCGATCGGTAGTGGCCGCCAGGTAGGCCGCCTGGTGGGAGCTGTATCTTGAGATTGTGGGCTGGCGGCCTTATCCCATAATGCACCCCGCTGCTCGGCCGCTTCGATCTCAATCTCGTCAAGATCGATCAGGCTGGCCAGATCGCCGAACCGCCGTTCCAATTCGTCAGGCGTCGGCGGCGTCGAGAAGATTGCCCGAGATAAACACTCAGCTTCGAGCAATTCGACCGTGGTTTCGGACGTTTGCAATGCGGGCCACGCGTCGAGATACGATTCTATGAGTCGTTCGCGGCCATTTCTGATATGGTACTCGATATCGACTTTGATGAGTTCAATCAGCGACCGTGCACGAAAACTCGCATCGCCGTCCGGCACGAACTGGCCCAACTCTGGCGATGCCCCGGACCGCCACGAATCTTCAAAGCGACTAACTGCATTCTCGAGCGCATCCCAACCAGAGTTGTCCAGTTCGCCCAGAGAATCGACCGTTTGCCATTTCATCGTTCGACTTATCCCGCCTCACCTATGAAAAGAGCCCACAGCCTCCTCTATATATCAAGCACCAAACAACCCACTTGAGCGCACGAAAAATCAATAATTTCCGTAACCCGAAGCGTTAGCGAGGGGCCACCATCCCGTAACCCGATGCGTTAGCGAGGAACCATCCTCCCGGTACCCGGCGCATCAGCGAGGGACTAATTTATAGCTGTTCCAGATCATCTTTTTTGGGATAGGCTTTAAGCATCAAAACATACGCTTCGAACGTTATATAATCAGGAAAAGCCCAAAAGCCGCTCCACTTAATCATCATCACGTTTAAGAAGAAAGCAGATCCGATTTTCAATCCGCGTGAGCACGCGATTAACGGTTGCCACACTGCAGGAAAACCGCTCCGCGATTTCCAGGGTGAGTATATGCTCATCGTACAAAGCGGAGAATATCCCAGCATCGCGTTCGTTCAGGCAGCGTAGAACTAGCTCGATGGCTTCCGCTAGTTCCTTGGCAGACTCTCGATCGGCCATGGAATCGCGTTGCTCGCAAAGGCCATCAATGATCTCGGGCTTGGTCTCGATCTCACGACCAATATCCCGCCGGCCTGTTTTGTAATAGCGTTCCCAATAAGA
>JAFGFZ010000067.1 GCA_016930815.1 Pirellulales bacterium
CTTGCGAGGGTCGCGAGATAGGTAGGCGGGTGGATCGTTGCGGCTCGGTCGGGAGACCAAGCCCCAACCCAGGGGTGCCGCAGCTAAGGTTTGGGTGCGATTGAGTTGCGAAAGAAAAACTCGGCCCCCTTTGAGCAAAGGATTTTGACATCGTTTGCCGAAAGGGACCGACCTAGAACAAGGACGTCGTCCACGTGACCCCGGAACTGTTCATCGCTGCCCAATTCGGAGTCCTCGCCGAAGAGGAGATTTCGGGGCATTGAGACTGGTGTTCCACCGGGCAACCAGGCTTCGCCCGCCTGATTGCCGTCCAGATAGAATCGCACGTGCCCGTCGTCGTAGGTCACAGCCAAATGGTGGTACTTCCCATCGGAGAATTCCAGCGGCTTTGAATCGACGCGGATTCCCTTACAGATCAAGCGCAGGCCGGGAACTGCCTTTCCCTGGGGATCGCAATCGAACACCAGTTCTGACGCACGGACCGGCCCGTTGCCGGAATACGAACTGAATAGCCGGGCCAGGCGGTTGTCCGCACTCTTGGCCATCACGGCCAGCGTGAACTGGGATCCGAGCATGGATGTACCGATCAGTTCGAGTCGATGGAGGGGGCGCCAGGGCGAATCGACAAGCAGCGATTGACCGCCGAATGCGGCCTGTTTGGGATCTGGATCCACTTTGCCCGTGCTCAGGAAGCGTACCTTCTGAGAACCATCCTCGTTGCGTTTGTCCGTCACGCGGCGGCCATGGTCCCCCTCGAACGTGCAGAGAATCGCGAGCGTCGGTCCGGCTGGATCCGGCAGGATCGTTACGGAATCGCCGGCCATGAACGAGTAGAGTGATGCCCGCGAGAGAATGAATCGCAAACGCAGGGGGATGCCGTCAGGAAGGACCGCCTTCTTGAGCCATTGGACTTCTTGGTCGATTTCGTCGCCTGTCAGCGGTTGACAGTCCTTGCTCTCATAGCCGGGTAGGACCTTGTTTTCCGCATCGAGCACCTCCACGCGGAGCTCACCACCGGTAGCCTGATAGTTAACGCGCAAACGTTGACCGGTCCCCATCATTCGTTTCGTCAGGACAGTACCCGTTTGCTCGCCCGCATCGAGCGATACGAATCCATCCTTGCGAAGCGTGGCCAGCCCGACGGCCGAATGGTAGGGAAGCACATCGTGCGATTCGCGGTATCCAGCGTAGTAGAGCCACAGTTCGTTCTTGACTCGAAGCAGCGAGATTCCGAAAACCATCCCGGCCTCCCACGATTCGGCAGGCCCACAATTGAGAATGGGCGGCCGCTCTCCTTCTTCCCGACTCCAGTGTATTCCATCCCGGCTGCTGACCAGCTCGGTGAAAATTGGGCCATGAAAATAGCCGTCCTCATCTTCCGCGCGGAAGATCCACAGGAATCCCAGATACATGGTTTCATAGGGGATGATGGGGCAGCCATAAAAATGGGTGCGTTGAACGGAACCGGGTTCACACCAGCGGTCATCGAACTCGTCGGGGGCCATGACCAGACGCAGCGCCGGCCAGTCATCGTAATTGGTCCCCTCGCTGTACCCAACACCCCGCCGCCGCAGATCGCTCACGAAGGGATTGATCTTGATGTAGGCGCGGTACTTGTTCGTGAAAGGGTCCCAGATGACGCGGCCCACGTCGCCGCCCTTGGTAAATTCGCCCTTGGAGAGAGGTTCCCACCGGACTCCGTCCGGAGAGCAAGAGAAACGATAGGGGCCAGAACCGACGGCTTTGTAGCGTTGTGCCGGATTCGGATCTCCGGGTGTGTGCATGACGGATCCACCGGCACCAATCAAATTGTTCTCCGTCGAGCCGTTGAGTTTCCAGGGCAAAAGACCCAGGTTCGGTTTTCGCCACTGGATTCCGTCATCGCTAACAGCATAAAGGGAATGACTCCGATCCGGATCGTCCTCCGGTGTCCAGCAGTAGTACCACATGCGATAACCGGTCCCGGCCTCGTCCGGCAGCACGGTCGTGCAGCAGACGACATTGTGTTCCCAAGGCTTATCGGGCACGAGGATTGGATTGCCAGAGTATTTCTTGAAGGCATGATACGTCCTGGCAACATGCTCACTCGTCGAAATCAAGTGATCGTCGATAAAGAGCTGCCATGGCCCGGTAAGATCCCCGATCGGTTTCTCTCCGTGTGCCGGCAAATGAAGCGCGAGGGCAAAGAATATTGCGATTTTGGCTACGTCATTCCAACGAGACGTCCAATGCATGGCTGTAACCTCCGGTCGACCTTCCAGATCTGGCGATTCGTCCTTATCGAGGCCATGGGCCATCCCTGGGACAGGCCGCAATATCTGTCTATTTTTTGGATTCAGGCCGCAATAACGCATACGCGATTGTAGCATACCGTCAGATCGCTCCTCATGAAACTCCTAACACACTCCATTTTTCGCCTTTTCTTCTTGACATTGATCGCCATCGACTTGAGAATAATAAGTATCGTGGTAGTGATATTCCTATCCAGGAATTATGAACAGTTCATTCGGTTTCGAGGGCATGAGGATCTGCCACTCCAACAGAGTCTCTCAGATGGTTGGCATGGACCAGTGCAACACATCAGGGAACACAACACCACAGCATGATTAAGGGAGGAGCATAATGAAGAAGATGAATGTGATTGTCTTGGCGGTGGCCATCGTCGCCATGACCGCGTCCACGTACGCTGGCAACGTCTACATGCCAAGCCCATCCGAATTACCAGCCGGTTGGAGTCTCACCGTGGCCCCGGATAGTTCCGGTCGCGGCAGCATCACAAATAAGGACTGGGGAGGTGTATCGACCTTCCAGTTCACGCAGGGCAACAAAGATTTGACGAATCGGTGCTGGTCTGCTCTGAGTTCCACCAGCTTCGATGGCATCAAAGTATCTCAGATCACCGCATTGAATATCAAGCTCTATGGCATCGAGGGAGATGGTAGCTGGCAACCGCCGAAGTTCGTCTTCGGTATCGCGAAGGCCCCGGGCAATTTGAGCAACCGCTTCATTGAATGGATTCCGTGGTCGGACGGAACTCCTAAGCCATCGCCACTAGCTTGGCAAACCCTGGACGCTTTAGTGGATGGAAGCTGGGTCTGCCCATGGGTTGGTGGTACTTACTCCACACTTGCAGATTTTGTCGCCGCATATCCCGATGCGTACTTCGCTGAGGAAGCCAACATCCAGACGGTCATGGCTGGATTCGCGGGCAAATCATTCAACGTGGGACATGCAAACTGGATTAATGAATCAAGTCAATACAACGACAACAACCGTGGTGTAGTTGACTGGTTCGAGGTGGGCATTGATGGTGCCAACACGACCTATATGCTCAACGCCATTCCGGAACCGGGCTCGCTGACCGCTCTTGGGATTGGTCTTATGGGCCTCTTCGTTCTCCGCCGCCGTCACCTACGGTAAAATTTCGCCGGATTTCCAAGCAGCATCCAAGGGACGGGGCTCTTAGCAATGAGGTCCCCGTCCCTTTTTTGTCAGTCGTCGTTCGCTCCGCGAACGAAACGTTTGGTTTGTCGTTGATCGCTCCGCGATTGAAACGTTTGGTTCGCGGAGCGAACCACGACTATCTTGGTATTGACCATCTCGCCATCGCGATTGCCAGTTGGTCGGATCCACCGATTGCCAACAAAGATCGAATGCGTGATAATGGCATTCTCACATAAGGAGCCATTTCCATTCTTCCACATAACTCAAGCTTAGGAAGCCATGCCAATGTCCGCATTCCCCGACATCTCCAAGGTGACATACGAAGGCCCCGAGACGAAGAATCCGCTTGCCTTCAGGCATTATCAAGCGGATGAAATCGTCGAAGGCAAGACGATGAAGGACCATCTGCGGTTCAGTGTGGCCTATTGGCACACATTCCGAGGGACGGGTGCCGATCCATTCGGGCAGGCCACGATGATTCGCCCGTGGGACGACGGCTCCGACTCACTGGAAAATGCAAAAAACCGGGTCCGGGTTGCTTTCGAATTCTTCGAGAAACTTGGCGTGCCCCATTTTGCATTCCACGATCGGGACGTCGCGCCGGAAGGCAAGAATTTGGCAGAGACGAACCGGAACCTGGACGAGGTGGTCCGCGTGATCCAGGAGGAGTCGGATCGGACGGGAATTCGGCTTCTTTGGGGAACGGCCTGCCTCTTTGCCAATCCCCGTTATGTGCATGGTGCGGCGACGAGTCCCAACAGCGATGCCTTCGCGTACGCCGCTGCCCAGGTCAAGAAATGCCTCGAAATAACCCTCGCACTGGGCGGGCAGGGCTATACGTTCTGGGGCGGCCGGGAAGGTTATCAAAATCTTTGGAATACGGACATGAAGCGGGAACTGGACCATCTCGCCCAGTTCCTCCACATGGCGGTCGACTATGCGAAGGAGATTGGCTTTGCCGGGCAGTTTTATATCGAGCCGAAACCCAAGGAACCGACGAAGCACCAGTACGATTCGGATGCGGCCGCGTGCATCAATTTTCTCCGGCAATACGATCTGATCGATCACTTGAAGTTGAACCTTGAGACAAACCACGCAACCCTCGCCGGCCACACGATGCAGCACGAGATGGAAGTTGCCGGGTCGGCCGGCGTGCTCGGATCGATCGATGCGAATACGGGCGATATGCTGCTCGGTTGGGATACGGACCAGTTTCCAACGGACATTTACCTGACAACCATCTGCATGTACACAATACTCAAATACGGTGGTTTCAAGACCGGCGGAGTCAATTTCGATGCCAAGGTCCGGCGAGAAAGTTTTGAACCGGTCGACCTGTTCTATGCCCATATCGGCGGCATGGATGCGTTTGCCCGAGGCCTGAAGGTCGCGGCCGCGATGCGGGCCGATGGGGTAATCGATGGATTTGTCCGCGACCGTTACGCGAGTTGGGATACCGGTCTAGGCGCGGAAATTGAAGCCGGCACACATGACTTCAAGTCGCTCGAACGCTATATGCTCGATCGGGGGGATGCCGCTGGCAATACGAGCGGCCGGCAAGAATGGCTTGAAAATGTCATCAATACATATGTCTAACGCGGGAAAAGATAGCAAAACAGGCCAGGAGAACGGCCAGGACGCATGTTCCCGGTTCCGGAATAACGGTTCCGAAAAGACTTCCACCTGATCCAGCCGTTACGCCGAAGTCATTGCTCCAGACCGCCAGATCCGCTGTATCGACAATGCCGTTCCCATTCCCATCCGTTTCGGCCTGGGTCGTTGATCCATACTGCGTCTGCCAGATCATAAAATCGGCGCCGTCGACATCGTGATCGAAATCGTAATCGCCGTCGGGGAGGTTTAATACAATCACGCTATTCAATAGCACAAGGTTTTCCTTGTAGATTGTCGGAGGGATGAAGTTAATGACAGGGAGCGTATTGAATGGGGAGCCCGCATTCACGCGTGGCAGTGCCGCTATGGCATCGACAATGCTCATTCCGTTCCCAAGAGTTCGGCCAAAAACGGTAAAACCGCCGTTCTGATTATCAAGGTTCGCACTGTTGTCGACCAGGTTGAAAAACCAGCCACTTGTAGCGCTATTGATTGTCTCTTCGTTGGGCGGCTGTCCGTCGGGTGGCCCTACTTTGGCATAAGCGATCGTACCACGGAGGTTGCTGATTCCAGGCTCGTTCAATACTGGCGGGTCGGTTGGTATGGAAAGCACGCCCGAACCATTGTGAGTGAATCCACCTCCTTGAATCACGAAACCCGGTACACTTCGATGGATGAAGGAATCCTCATAGCGTCCCGAATTGGCGTACCCCAAAAAATTCGCCACGGAAAGAGGTGTGGCCGTGTCATACAACCGGACATCAATACTACCCACGACCGTGTCGAATCGGACGATCGTGCCTGCGACCGACTGAGTCGCTGGCATCGACAGACCAATCAGTAAAAGGATCAGATAATTCCGTATTGTTTCAGGTTTCATCCCAGCCTCCGGGACCTATTGCCACATCATCCGTCATCGAAAAAACAATCTGTTCCTGCCCAAGGGCCGTCCCGGCGGACGGGCTAAGAAAAGAGATCGCCGCGCATAGATCTTTCTAGTTTACTCGCAGTTCCGATACCTGTCTAGAATTTTCTTTTCCTTGCCATTTTTCATGATGCTCCCGGCACACCCCGTTTCCGCAGTTCCCGGATAAGTTGATCTGCATCTTGGAATAGGACGGCGTCGATTCCTGCCTGCAAGGCGCCGGAGACATTTTCCACTCGATCATCGGTGAAAAATATTTCCCGTGCCGGCACACCCGCCCGATCGATGGCGACTCGATACATCGCTTGATCGGGTTTCATCAAGCGGACTTCGTAGCTAAGAATGATCTCTTGAAACGGTCCCGGCAAGAGTGGCGCGAAGCGACCATCGGCACAGTAATTCCAATGGATTTCATTCGTGTTGGATAGGATACCGAGCCGATTCCCCGCCGCGGCAAGGCGCTTTATCAGACTGAAGACAGGGACATTGATCTCAAAAATATCGCAGGCCGCATGAACAAGCCGCTGCCAATCGAGCTGGGATCCGAATTCCGTGCAGAGATGCTGATAATAGGACTCCGGATCCAGCTCCCCGGCTTCGAATCGCCATTGAGAATGGCTATCAAAAAGCACCTCTTCCACCCGTGCCACCGATACACTGGCCACTTCGGCGATTTGCCGGCACATCCGGTCGTGGCAGAAGGTACACAGGACGTTCCCAAAATCAAAATAGAGGAAGGATATTGGCATTCTCGGTAAGTTATTAGGGGAATTCATGGATTATAGATATTTTTAATTATTTATGTTAAATCTGGTTGCATTGGATGGGTAAATACCTCACAATGCCACGCGTTGAATTATAGTCCGTTCCAAAAAAATTGTGGCACGTGTCGAACCTGGACGCCCGGCTTTTTGAAAAAGCCGGGCTTCTTCCAAGTCGCAATTCTTTTGGAATGGACCCTAGGTGTTCCTATCCATGTCGTACTGAGCCATGCCAACTTGGTTGGCTGATACTGCGATTCCTAGCATTCTAATCGGAAGGGGGGTGAACCGTGGGTGGCCGTTCGGATTCCTGGGCGCAAATGATTGTCCGGTTTCTTTCCGGGAAACAGCATTCAGTCCAATCCTATACGACGCGATCCTGCCGTCTGGAATCCTTGGAACAACGGCGGCTCCTCTCCCATTCCAATATCCTAATCGAGCATGCCAACCTGATCGATGGGCTGGACGTTCCCGTCCAGGAAACCGGCTTCGAAAAGGGGCTCATTCCCAGTCAACGTATCCACCCGGCATTCACCGAACCACGCCTTGCTTGCAAGTCTGGAGATCTGGATATCGAAATCACCGGATTTCGCGTCGCTAGCAACAATGTAAGTGAATTCCTTATCGAGTATCAAGTCTCCAGCGGATTCATCGGCAATTCAATCCAAATCGCGATTTTCAGTTCCATCAATGGTACGGAGCCGGATGATCCTGGCGTCCCCATCCTTTCCATGGATGCGATTCCTGATAGCACGGAAAAACAAACCGCTCAGCTCAACGCCAACTTTGAAGATTTTCAAGATCTTGATTACTATTTGATTGCCAAGGTTGATTCGAATGAAAACCTGGAAGAAACGAACGAAAGGAACAATCTCCATGTTTTCGAAGGCGGTGTATTTCTTGCCGGTAGCGTTGTCCACATTCAGTCCGCGATCGGTCCATCGGCCGATACGATTCTATTAGAACCATTGGCTGGTGATATCGTGGTCACGTGGCAGATCGATCATGATCCAAATGCGGTCGAGAATTTTAGTTGGGCTTCCAATGAGGTCACTGAATTTCATATTCGCACGCATGATGGAAACGATTTTATTGAGGTTGTGAACGATCTGGACAGGACGATTTGGGGTTTTGGAGGGGCCGGGAACGACCAAATCCGCGGTGGAAATGCCGATGATAGGCTCCATGGAAACCATGGTGACGATTCCATCTGCGGTTTCGACGGCAATGATTTCATTCAAGGAGATGGCCGGAATGACCACGGCCATGATTCCTTAATTGGCGGGGATGGCAATGACACAATCCATGGCGGATTCGGCAACGATTGGATTGAGGGAAATACCGGCGACGACATAATCGATGGCGGTTTTGAATATGGTAGCGATATCCATGGCGAGTCAGGATGGCAACCGGGCGGTTTCGGTGGCGGAGGGTATCGCGATATCGATACGAATGGAGGCGGAGACTATATCCTGGGCGGC
>JAFGFZ010000458.1 GCA_016930815.1 Pirellulales bacterium
ACTAGTGTGCCCGATCATAGCGAAAAGTAATACGAATCCCCAAACGTTCCAATCGCGATCCGCGACATAATAGCCTATTTCAAAAAATCGTTGTAATAATCGGCGACATGTCCTTCCGTTGCGTCGCCGCGATGGAATAGAACCCGGTATTTCAACGGGAGTGTCTTCCCTTGATCGATGGTAACCTTGCCCTGCTGGATGTTCGGGGACTTCGGAAAATCGGCTTCGCCGAACGGATTGGCGGTAAATAGGCCGTAGGTCCGGACGTGCCACCGGCACGGGTGGCGGAAGTTGCTCGGGTGGCTCATGATCGCGATTCCAACACGCTCACCATCGACTGGTCCGGAATAGTCAACCCATTCAGCCGGTTGTCCCCATGCATCCTCGTCGGTCTGTCCGCAACTGTTGACAATCTTGCCTCCCATTTTAGCATCTACTTTCATCGTGCCTGCAACACGGACGCCAAAGGTGCCTTCCTTCGTATCGCCAAACGTAACGTTCCCATCGGTTGCCTTCAGCGTGATCGCGAAATCAATCCATCGCGCTAGATCGTCCGCGCGAAATGTCATGGTCCGCTCGTCTTCGAGGACCCGTTGACCGGTGGGGGCGAGCCAATCATTCCGGGTGGTGATGATGGCGCAATCTTTTTTTGTCTGGATCGTTCGAAAATCTCGATGTTGGACCATGGGTACGCGGTCGGTTGCTTTTGCCTCGCGTTCGGACCAGAAGTCGATCCCATTGATGATTCCGTGCGTGAACCACAGGGATCGATGATGCAAGTGATCGGATGCTTCATGTTCCCCGGCCGGTCGCATTGGGTACGCACGTGTCATCGGTTTACCGGTTGGACCGATAATCGGCCACAGGATCGGCTTCCGAGCAGAGAGTGCGATATATTCGGTGAACAATTTTCCATCGATATTGACTCGAACATGGTCGCCGTTTTGTTCCAAAGACCATTCGGTTGCCAATCCCCGCGTTCCGAAAAAAGTAGCTATCAGCAGTCCGGACATGGCAATTGAGCGAATCATGGTAATTTCCTCATTGGTTGAAAGAATCGCTAGAAAATCCCGGCCCCGAAATCATCGTTCTGGGGTCGTGGCAGACTTCGTTTGGGCAGCGAGGCCGGCGGTGTGTGGGGGCCCTGGTCAGGCCGTTGTGGAAGGGGGGATTGGGGTCGGTGGGAGGCCGGTTTGGAGTGGGGTTGGTCAATCCGGGATGATTGATCGGGAGTCGGAGAATATTCTCCGTAGAAGTCGTCGTAGTGAGAGACATAGCCAGGTTCGAGGGCCCGGTCCAGTTCGAGGTGATATGCTTTGAGCACCTGTTCCTGAATCATTTCGCGGCAGTAGGAATTGATCGGATGGGCAATGTCGGCATAAAGTTTTGCACGGCCCTCTTCGTCTTTCGGTGCCCGATCATCGGCCAGGCGGGTACCGCACTGATTGCAGAAGCTGGCTCGCAAGTGGTTTTTCGTGCCGCATTGGGGGCAGTGGGATGTCAGTTTCCGGCTCGGCATTGCGACAAAGGGGCCGCTGGTGCCTTCGATGATTTTCAAATCCCGCACAACAAAACACTGGTTGAACGTAATCGAGCAAAAAGCCTTCAGCCGCTCGCCCGGTTCATCCATGAGCTTGACACGGACTTCGGTAATATCCACGGTTGTTCTCCTTGCCAATTCTCGCGACCCGCAATGCAAGCCGTCTAGGTGTGATCAGGGTGTTGCATTCCTCGTCATACTCTCTCTCGATTCATGTGATCCATGAAACAGCTTGCGAGGTACAAATCCATCCCATCCGGTGTCCTTGAAGTATTGCAGCAGTTCGATGCGCGTGGCGCGCATTACGACATATACCGAAATATGCCGTTCCACTTCCGGTCATGGCATGTCCGGCAACATCGACATATTTCCCAAACGCATATGCCAAACGATCGATCCAATCGGTGAGGTTTCGAGCGGGATATTCAAGCCGGTTAAACAACAATTGGCCTAGGTCGGATAGTTTTCCTGCGATGAGGGCCGAGACGGCATCTGTGATGCGACGCGATCTCGTGGCTGGATCAGATGATATGGTGGAAGGATCCCGGAAATGATCCGCCTTGGAATCGAAGGATTGGAAGACATCCAAGGTCGACAGTCCAGCAGGCGGCCGGACGACGACGACATGAAGGGGGGTGGCGTGATGAACGCGTGCCACGCGTTCTCCACGACCTCGACAAACGGCGGCTCCGCCGTCGAGAAAGAATGGCACATCGCTCCCAATCGACAATGCAATCGGTTCTAGACGTGTACGGTTCCAGTGCAAATTCCAGGCGGCATTTGCAGCCACCAGTGCCGCCGCGGCATCGCTCGAACCTCCACCCAGCCCAGACTCCGCCGGGATTCGCTTGATCAGTTGGATCCTCGCTCCGTGCCCAATGCCCGCAGCCTGGCGAAGTGCATCCACTGCCCGATAGACCAAATTCTTGTGCCCCAAAGGTACCGAACTCCAACAGACAGAACCGGTTTGCGGCGAGATAACTCGCAGCTGGATAGGACCCAGCCCTCCATCGGCGGGTGGCTCGGAAATTACAGTGATCGTATCATGGAGTTTCAGCGGGACCATGAGCGTCTCCACTTCATGGTAGCCGTCTTCACGTCGTCTCAGCACGTCAAGGCAGAGATTCAACTTTGCCGGTGCTCGAACTTCCCACGTCGATTCTTGCCTCGACAGGATCATCCCAAATCCTCACGGCGTCATCGATTGGTAATGGGTCGTATGGGACCCATGGATGCAACGAGCGTATCTGGGTGAGCAGGATGTACAACGATATCCGCCCATCCGTGCCGCTTGACGCAAGTTCTGATTTGGTACAATTTTAGCGATTTATGCCACCTCGTCAAGAACGAGAAGAGTCCGGGGGAATACCGGACCAATCCGGTTGCCTTGATTCATTCGTGGCGCAGACATCCATGGGCGGTTGCGTGGAGTGTTAAAATCGTGATTTCTGGAGGGCAATTCCAGCGGATAGGTGTCAGGCAAGCCGTGCCCCGGCTGACATGCATGAGAGTTGAGCCTACCCGGTATACGCCACCTACAAAGCGGGTACCATAGCGGCTCGGTGAAGCGACCGCTCCGACGATTGGAAAACAAATTTGACCACCATGGGTATGCCCGCAGAGCATCAGATCATAGTCCGCGGTGGCTGCCCAATCGATTTGGTCAGGCGCGTGGGAGAGCAAAATCCGCACGGGGCGGCCTGGATCATCCCCGGAGGGAAGGACCGTGACTTCAGCAGCTGGAACGAACCAGGGGAGCTCATTTCCAGAAAGAATAATCGATTGGCCTTGATAGTCGACTTGCCGCGATATCCCACCTAGATACCGCAGTCCAGCAAGCAAGAGCAGCTCCTTGACGCGCTGATAATTAACAAGCAGATCGTGGTTCCCCAAGACGTAGTACACACCGGCTGGGGCCTGCAGGGCGGCGAGCGATGCAACACCCCATGCCATGCAACGATCCCGATCGAAAAGATCTCCGGTGATGGCGACCATGTCCGGTTTGCGGCGGTTGGTTTGAGCGACAACTTCGTCGAAATAAGGCTGCTCGATTCGCCCGCTAATATGGAGATCGCTCAGATGGGCGATTCGAAAACCGTCCAACTCGCTGGGCAATCGAGGCAGCTTGAGGTGCTTTTCCTGAATGGCCAGTTGCAGCACTTCGTTCCCTGGAATTCGGCTGAGGAGCCTGGGTATGCCACGGGCAACTGGCCGGTGGCCAACGGCCAACGCAACATCCAGGGATGTCGTCAGATTCGCCAGCAACGCCTCCTTGGGATCTTGTTGGCGTGCGTAGGAAACTTTCTCGATGATGGACGCGACAGCCAAGCCGGCACAGATGGCAAAATAGGCAAGAATCACAGAGCGGTTGAAAGTTGGTGGCCACCCCGTCCAGCCCACGATGAAATAATCAGCCGCGATGAGCATCGGGATCGCTCCGCCCGCGACGCCGGCCAGAATGGTCAAAGCGTGTATGATCCAGCGGGGGAGTGCCAACGCATGCACACGATTGACCCAAGCGGGCCAGAGCACCAGATGGCCCAAGGACCCAAGAACAATGAAAGATACATCGAGGGTAGCCAATGGATTATTGTTCTTCTTTGCCTGGTTCGACCATGGCCTCGATGGTCTGGAGGAGCTGGTCGAGTCGGAATGGTTTGTACAAAACGAATCGAAGACCAGCCCGTCGGGCCTTGACAACGGTATGCCCCGGATCCCAGCCATAACCGGTCATTAGCACAAGTGGTACCGGTACGACAATCTCCTGCAACTTAAGCATGAGATCGTAACCATTCATGTCGGGCAAATTGACATCCGAGATGATGACATCATATTTTTCACTGGGAGCCACGTTTCGGACCATAACAATGGCCTCGTTCCCGGTCCGAGCGGTCTCGATAATACAATTGTATCGATCGAGCAGATCATGGGCCGAACTGCGAATCTTTTGATCGGCATCGACCACAAGAATCCTCCTATTTACCAGGATGGGTCGGTATGACTCCTGAAGTGCCAATGGCTTGGCATTCGCCGGTGTCATGCTTTGACCAATATGGTGGACGACATGTTTAATATCGCGGGCATTGCGAAGGATACGTTGAAGTCGCTGGACGTCATCTGATTCCCGGTCGAAATATTTTTCAACCAAACTGACCGCATCGATAAGAATATCATCCACTGGTAAGGCAATGGCGCGGTGGATTGCATCGACATTCTCGGTTGTAGCAATGATCTGCTGGGCGGCCAGGATATCGAGAGTGTTGATTGCCACGGCAACATCACGAGAGAAAATCTCCAAGAACTGCACGTCACTTTCGGAGAACGCGCATGGTTCGGGGCTTTCCACGTTGAATGTTCCGATGACTTCGTCGTGAAAGATCAGCGGGACTGTCAGAGAACTCCGGGCTCCAATGGAACCCTCAAGATAAAGAGGGTCGTCTTTGGCCTGTTCACAGAGATAACTTTTTCCTGTTTTCGCGACGAAACCGGTGACTCCAGATCCTTTTTCTTGAGCGTAGAGGATGCGGTTTTCCGCTTCCTGCGACATGCCGACACCAAGTAAAGGATCCAATCTGCCGGTTTCCGGATTGAGAAGCCGGATCTCGACGACATCGAAATGAAGCAGGTCCTTGGTGTAGTGCAGGATGTTGGATTTTAACAGTTCGATCCGTTCTTCGAAGGACATGCTGGTGACTTCGTCGGGTGTCAGGTCAGCTAGCTCAATCCCCGCGCGGTGAATGGCGTCCATTTGTTGCTGTTGGAGCATTTGCTCCGAGATATCACGAATCGTGACAATCAGATGGTCGGCTGGCTGATCCCCTTCTATCACAGGTGCGGCGTGGATCTGAAAGAATCGATTGTCATGACATCGGAGAATTGTCGAACTTGGTTTGGAGTTGGTTAAAGCGGAAATCAGCGGGCTCAGATCGTTGCCGATGATTTCTGGATCGCTAAATACTTTGTAGAAATCTTCCCCGACGATATTGTCGCGACCTGTCCATTCCCGTACACGATTGTTGTTCCAGAGGACCTTCCACTCAGCATCGAGTAAAAGAATGCCGTCCGGCATCCCCTCGAGGATTTTCTCGTTTTGAAGGAACCGCTCATATTGGGATGCTTCGGCGAAGTGGGCCGGATCGACAACGACGGCCGCAAACGATTCGCGGGCAAGAAGGGCCAACGCGCGAAGACCGCTATGAACTTCGACCACTTCAACGTCACTGCCGAACAAGGCGTGGACATTGACCTGTTGGTCTTGTGGTCCGATGGCGTGTAGAATCCTCAGCCGCTGTGACAATCCCTCTTCTCCTGATTGGACTCAGCTATCGATCAACCTGCTGTAATATAATAGTTCATTATTTCAAGGTCCACCGCAAGATGTTGCTATCGTCATCCGGATGAAACCTCCGAATTCCCGTCTGTTTGCATGGATGGATTCGCCGATTGATACAGCATCGGCCTCTTCAATACCAACCGACATCAACGCGGTCGTACCTCAAGTTCAAGGTGCTCATAATTCCAATGGCATTGATATGGATCCATTTCCGATACATTCAGAAGCGGTCCGAGGCCATCCACTTCCGGATCAAGTGCGAGGAAATCAACCGGCCCGAATGCAAGCAATCCGATTCTGACTGAAATGACTTGAACGACACAGCCTTCGATACGTTGTCCATCGATACGAATGGTGCGCCTGGGTGCCTGGCTGGGAATGGTTACACCTGCAGCCTCAAGCAGACTCGATGGAGCCAATGATAGGGGGGTGTCGTCCGAGACGATCCAGGTCGCGCAAGCGACCTCGTTCAGGACCGCGGGGACATGGAATTGGCCATCCGCCCGGTAGATGGGTACACTCGTGTCGGCTAGCAAGGAGTCCACACGCGCCAGTTGTTTCGGCAGGATCTTGGGGTAATCCCGTATCGGCCCTAATGGGACTTGTTGATTTTCTCCGGCCGACAGGCTGGCAACTGCTTGAACAACTGCCGCATCCATGGAATTGTACCAGGATCCGGATTGCTGGGCTGCTATGTGCAGAGCAATGCGGGCCGCTTCGAGTTTCGTTCGGGCGTAAACGTGTTTTCGCGCGGCCTGGGAGAACTCCGATCGCTCATTCAGGCCATCCAGCCGCTTGTACAAATCCTGACGTTGGAAAGCCATCTGCTGCCGCAACGTCCGCTGCCGTTCTTCAAGAACCTGTTTCCGAAATGCATCGGCGATCGCTAAAGAAATCTCTTTGTCCAGCTGTTGAATTTTGGCGTCTGATTCCTCGAGCTGGGACCGGAGGCGGGCCTGTTTTTCGCCCAGGTCGCGCCAAATCCGCCGCGTCCGCAAGAACTCGCTCCGAAGTTGGTCGAGTTGATCGAGCTGGCGCAATAGCCGGGCTTCATCCCGGCATACCCAAGACTGGTTTACCTCCACCAATCCAGCCCGGCGAAGGACCGTCACGGGATCCATTGACGGGTCGGTGGACAAGGCGCTCCCACCCCATCCAACCACCGCAATCCCGAGCAACAGTCGGTAGATGCCCATCTTCATGCGATGCTCCGATGGATGTCCAATGGAGTGGATGACTCAATCAATTGGGTAGCCGTCATTGCAAACAATCTTACTCACTCCATCAGAATCGTTCAAACCAATATAATTGTCACCATCGTATTCCATGAAGTCTCTCGACACGTTCCCTGTTGATTCTCCAAGTGCAAGCTACATTTGCATGATACTGTATCTTTGCTCTACTCTGGTTCGCGCAGGAGCTTAGTACCATGCATGTACCGTCAAATATAATGTCATGTGTCTGCACATTTGTCGACAACAAATCACGAAAAAGTCGGGGCCTCTCATCCATGGAATTGATCGGTATCCTTGTCGCCATAGGAACCGGCATATGGCTTGGCGCGATGTATATCGGATTCGATTTACGGGAAGCATGGAACTATGGGGCACAAAAGACGGGTTTGACATCATTTCAAATGGAGATCCCTGAAACCGTCGAGGATCCTGGATCGGAAAATATCCCTGCGGAAGACGAACTGTCCAGAAACAAAACAGATGCATTCGAATCAGAGGTTCTGTCAACCCAGGGGACAGAGACCATGATCGAAGGCGAAACAACGGGGAATCATTCCAGTCAAAAAAGCATTCCGAAGGGGGCAAGTTCCCCGCATCATCACCATGGGCAACTCAAAACGAGTACATCTACCGGCACGCGAGTGGAACTTCCAGAGTCTGGAGATGGTGGCCAAACACCGGAAGCGAAGGGGACCAATCAAGCGAACCAGAAAGGGACCGTCGGCAGCCGAACACTCGCTTATTGGAATAAGCTGAATGGCATCATGGCCAAAGAAGAACAAATGCGATCTGTTCCTTCGGGAGGCCTGACCTCCGCCAACGCCTCAGCTTTCCTCGTGAGTCGAGGTAAGGCTGCCCAATACGCGGCGAATGCGATCCGGAGGCTGCCAACATCGGGTGTCGATCCTGACGTCTGCCGCCAAGCTCAAACGATCGCACAATGGTACTCTCAGGGTGCCGAACTGAGCCATCGTGCGATCCAACTTCTCGAGAGTGGAAGTCGCTCATTGCGCCAGGGAGCCGAGGGCAAGAAGTGGAAGGCCGACGAGCACCAGCATCTGGATGAATTGAATCTCATCAACCACCGCAGTGACATCCTCCGAGGGCAGATGTCCGATCGCTACGGGCTGCCATTCCCGGATTTGCGATAGGCCGCATTGCTCAGGCCGGTGGATGATTTTCCAACTCTTTCTGCCATGCAAAGATAAGGCGCAGGGCCTCGAGGGGTGTTATTGCGTCGATGGAAACTTCACGAATGCGATCGAGGAGAGGATGTTCGGTCATGCCGAAGAGAGTGAGCTGGAATTCGCCCCTGGATGGGCCACGGTCCTTGGCGATCCGTGGGCGACCGGAGGCATCGAGATGTTCGGCTTCGAGTTCCGCGAGAATATCTTTCGCCCGCTCGTTGACTTCCCTCGGAATTCCGGCGAGGCGGGCAACATGGATTCCGTAGCTCTTATCGGCCGCTCCAGGGACAATCTGATGTAAAAAGACAACTTCATCATTCCATTCGCGGACGGCGACATTCAGGTTTTGGACGTTGTCGAGTGTCGCCGCCAAATCCGTTAGTTCGTGATAGTGCGTGGCAAAGAGGGTTCGGCATCCGATGGTCTCGTGCAAATATTCGACGATGCTCCAGGCGAGCGAAATACCATCATAGGTACTGGTTCCTCTCCCAATTTCGTCCAGGATCACAAGGCTCCGCTCGGTTGCCGTATTCAGAATCCGTGCCGTCTCGGTCATTTCGACCATAAACGTGCTCTGGCCGCGGGTAAGTTCATCGCTCGCGCCGACACGGGCAAAGACACGATCGGCGATTCCAATTATTGCCGATTTGGCCGGCACGAAACTGCCCATTTGAGCAAGGATGGAAAGCAGCGCCACCTGGCGGATGTACGTGCTTTTGCCCGCCATATTCGGGCCGGTCAGAATCGCGATTTGGGCTGCTTTTGACGTGGATTCGCCGACTGGAGGCTGGAAATTCCCGTTCTTGTGCAGCTTGCCAGATGTGGAATCGAGCAGGGTGTCGTTGGGAACGAACGTGCCATCCGGTTCGACGATATCGAGGACCGGGTGCCGGCCAGCGATGATTTCTATCCTGGGTTCATCAACTATTCTGGGGCGGCAGTAGTTGCGCCGGCGGGCCAGATCGGCCAGACTAGCCAGGGCATCAAGCTCGGCGAGAGCTTTGGCAGTGCGCAACAACCGCGAACCGGCTTCGGCGACCTTCACTCGCAAAGCCATGAACAATTCATATTCAAGTTCCTTCGCCGATTCCTCGGCTGCAAGGACTTTTTCTTCGTGACCTTTCAATTCCGGCGTGATATATCGTTCCGCGGATTTAATCGTCTGCTTGCGAATATAGTCGGCGGGCACTTTATCCGCATGGACGTGCGTTACTTCGAGGTAATATCCGAAGACACGATTGAAGCCGATTTTAATATTCGGGATCCCAGTCCGTTCCATCTCCTTCGCCTGATACTGGGCGATCCATTTTTTACCACCGGACATCAGGTCCCTCAGGTCGTCCAACGCGCGATCGTAGCCTGGCCGGATCATCCCGCCATCTCGCAGGGATAGCGGACATTCATCGACAAGTGCCCGATCGAGTTCACTGCGGATATCCGGTAAAAGTTCTATCTGGGCCTCCAACTCGATCAGTCGCGGCGACTTCCGACCGGCCATTTTGGCCTTCAGTTTCGGCAGCACGGCAAGCGTTCTGGCCACTTGACCCAGGTCGCGGGGCGTTGCCCGACCAGTGGTCACGCGAGCCAGAAGCCGCTCGATGTCGAAAACCGTGCGGAGCAGGTTCCGTAGCCCCTCGGTCAGGAACGTGTCGTCAACCAATTCAGCAACCGCATCGAGTCGTGCATCGATGGCATCTCGATCCGCCAGCGGTGCGGCCAGCCAGTCCGCTAGCATTCGGACACCCATTGCCGTGGTGGTCCGATCAATCACACCAAGGAGAGATCCCTCCCGGCGACCGTCTCGAAGTGTGCGGGTCAATTCGAGGCTGCGCCGTGTTGCGGGGTCAATTTCGAGGGTTGAGCCGAGGCGATGTGGTGTGAGTCGTTCCAGGTGGGCGAGGGAAACTTTTTGAGTTTCTTGCAGGTACTCTAGGATCGCCCCGGCCGCGCGGATTGCCGGCATGTCCCGATCGCCATCCGTTCCGCTCGTTTGGAAGCCAAATCCTTCAAGTGTCTTCGTGCCGAAATGCCTGGTGAGTGCCTCGCGGGCCGAATCGGCAGCAAAAGTCCACGGCGGCCGGTAGGTAATGGCCGTGTGGCATCCAAGGATCCCAAACACATGCACCGGCGCGCCAGTCTCTTGATTGGGATTGCCCATGGGATGTTTGGTCGGCCTTCTGTCTTCCGGAACCAGGCATTCAGCCGGTTCGAGTCGGGAAAGAATGTCATCGAGCCGGTCGGGATCGACTGTGCACGCCTCGAAACGGCCTGTTGAAATATCGACCCAGGCCAGGCCGACCGGATGGTGGCCCACAATCGCGGCGAGGTAGTTGCTCTGGGCCGGATCCAGAAGCGAATCATCGGTGAGTGTCCCACGGGTCACGATGCGCGTTACCTCGCGGCGCACAAGCCCTTTGGATTCCTTGGGGTTTTCCACCTGATCACAAATGGCAGCGCGATAGCCGGACGCAATGATTCTGGCCAGGTATCCATCCAGTTGATGGTGAGGAAATCCGGCCATCGGAATCGGATTCTCACCTTTTTCACGGCTGGTCAGTGTTAGGCCGAGCACCCGGGCGGCCGTTTTGGCATCGTCGTAGAACAATTCGTAGAAATCGCCCATTCGAAATAGCAACAGCGCATCGCCACAGGCTTCTTTTGCCTGCTTGTACTGCTGCATCATGGGACTGGCGGCCATGGTCTTGGTTCTCCTGCAT
>JAFGFZ010000459.1 GCA_016930815.1 Pirellulales bacterium
CCATCGCCAGAAGAAGGTAATTGGGGACCCCATAGGTCTTCCGTGCCAAAAACGAGGGCTGCTTCTTCAAAGCCATGCGGCGGGCCTCCGTAAAACTGAGATGACTGCAGAGATCATAAGGCATTCTTTCGGTAAACAGGGACCGAGGCGATGGGAAACGTACCAGTCCTGTGATGTCGGAAATTCACGCTGGATACCTCATGAAGTTGAGAACCAAAACACCCCCAGAAGATGCACGGCCAACCATACCACACCAGTCACCAGGACGAGAATGAACGCATGCCGCTGCCAGTCCCGGAGCGTGGCTGGCTTTCCCTCTGCCGTAGTACCCTGGAAGAAGCGGATGTCGGCGTATCGGGCAACGAGGATCAACACGGTGGTCAACCAGTAGACGACATCCAGGCTGGAGAACCACCCTCTAGGGTGAAATAATAACTGTACAGCCACAAAGAAAAGCACCAAGTTGCCTAAAATCATCCAAAATAGACGAAATAAGCAACCGGAAGAGCCCTCTTGCTCCCGTTCTTCTGTCGGCATGATGATATCCGGTAGTACACCCAACTACCGGATGGCGGCCCGACCACCCGCTAAACCTGTAGCGGAGAAAGACGCTACACCCTTTCTACGGCACACACCCTTTCTATGGAACGCCTACACACTCACTACCTCAAATAATGATTGGGTTTTATTTTATCTGTTTGGTTGTAGCCAGTCAATCCCGCAAAAGCGGGACCCTGGAGAAGGGGGAAACAACGAACGCGTGGATTTCCGTGGAAAAAAAGAAACTGGCTTTTCTGAAAAACAAAAAGAAGCCCGGCTTTTTCAAAAAGCCGGGCTTCTGATTTGGACATGCGATGCAATATCTTGGACAGGAATTCCCAGCGGGTTCCTCATTCGGGGTAATCAATCTATCGGTGGCGAATTGCGATCGCTCCGGCGAAAGCCAGTAGTAGCAGCACGATGGAAGATGGTTCGGGTATGATTAGCCGGCCGGCTCCTCCCAGCGCGCTGATAGCATCCGCGCTCAGCGGTTCATCCCAAATGGCCAGGTTCGCGATGTTCATCAAATGATCTTCACCATCATTATCGGCAAGGGCAAGGAAAACAGGATCCAAGGAAAATCGGCCGTCAACACTGCTTGCATCGTGGTTTCCGACAAGATTTCCATCGATGTAGAGTTTGATCGCGTTGCCGAGATCGAAAGTCAGGACAGCGCGGTACCAGGTGTCCGTGCTGCTAAAAAACGTGCCGACAGGATCACCATCTGTATATCCCAGATCACCGACACCCCAACTTTCGTCCGATGGGTGAATAAAATAATCGCCATCGTTGCCGTTGGCGGTATTCGTCTGATACAGGCATCGCCAGACACCTCCCGCGGGATAGCTTAAGTCCATCAAGAGCGTGTACTGGTTGACATAGCTGCCACCCCCGTTGGGAGCAATCCCATGCGTCACCGTGTAGTAGTCACCCACTCCAAGTTCGGCGGCACCCTGATCCCAGGCCGTGCCACTTCCAGAGACCGCTGCATGGCTTCCATTGGGATTCGTCAACGCAAGATCGACTCCAACGGTCGCAGCGGTCAGATTGCCGGAATCCTCGAATTCCCATAATCCCCGTAAAGCCGCATCGGCCGGAACGATTAAGATGGCACCTACCAGAACAATTCCGGCAACGGGACCAAATAATTTGCTGAATCTCATTAAATCATCTCCAGTTGAAAAATGAACCAACACATGGAAAGTGGAACTGAAATCAACTTACCCAATGATCACAACCGCGAGTTTGCGTTGAGTGGTTACAAAAAAGACGCATTTTGATTCACTAAAAGCTAACCGAACGCCGGTCCAGTTTTCTAGCCGCGCCGCCGCAACCATGTGACCAATGCCAAGGCAATCATGCTCAACACGACGCTGCTGGGCTCGGGCACGAGTAAAATGGACGGAGAGAACAGGCCGGTGCTATTATCGGCTCCTGACCACGGGCTGCCCACTGGATTGTCCGGATCGGTTGTGTCGGAGTCGTAATTTGGATCGTTGTTGAGAGTTACCATATCCTTTGGATTGAATAAGTAGTTGAAGTTAATCCAATCTGGGAAAAGGGCGCCGCCATCGTGGATCACGGTGGAGACGAGTGTCAATTCCGTAGCACCACCGGCGATGGCATCGGCCACAAATGTGTTGAGCTTGGTGCTGCGGAACTCAAGAGCGCCACCAACGGGAAGCCAGTTCTGCGTGCCGATCTCCGGGAACGCGACGGTGCCAAGGAAGGTCAGATCGCTGTTGAAGTCCTTCGTGCCGACGTTCCCGTCAAATGTGATGCCTGGGGCATTCAGATACGTGAGCGTGCTTTCATCCCAAGTCAAGCCGGCCTTCAGACCATAAATGGCCAATCCGGTACGAATCGCCGGATTCGGAGTGACCGTGTCTTGGATGCGGCTCCCCCTGAGATTGTTGTTACGATACGTCATCCGGAAAGCAGTCTGGCCGTCCCCTGGCATGCTCAAGTTGGTGAGATCAAACTTGGTGTAAATGGCACTGTTGCGATCATTGCCGTCAGCAGGGTCGCCCGCGGGAACCGCGTTCTTAACACGAGAGGCGATCTCGGTGTTCGTACCACGGTTTGTCGTCGGGGCGGATTCACGGACTTCACAGTCGGCGCCAATACCATAGTTCGTTGGAATCCAACCTGCCCGAGCGGCCGGGACGATCATGACCAAAGCGAGTAAAGCGCTCAATTGATGGGTCCGATTCATTAGATCACTCCTCAAAAATTAACGAGTCAAGACAGTGTAAGCCAAATGCAATTTTTGATTCGAATTCACCAAATCACAACCATGAAAATTCAAAAATCCAACTTTTGCGGAAATCAGGTTGTCATTTTCCGCACCTCTTGGCTTTTCAATCGAATGCTCCGTATTTTTTTGGACGCATGTCCCGGCGGATCCCGCCGATGTACCATGCCAGAATCATTCGGCAAATTTTTGAATGCCGAAATCGGCAATCTTCCAAATTAGATTACCCTTTACCACTAAGCTCTTAGTTTATATGACTAGAATTCCAATCGCAAGGCTTTTCAATAAAAAAATCCCAAGGTTCTTGAAATTCCTTTGGCCTGGAGAACAGAAACGATTGGCTCGAAATCCCTGCTTTTCTGGAAAAACGCAAATTGTCTGGAAAAACGCATTTGGGATTGGATTTTGGTCTGGGACCTATCACACTGATCCTTGCGGCACCCGTGGGCCAACCCGAAGATTTCATGAATTTCGCCGCGAGTGGTTGCAAGTGGTTCTCTGCTAGGAATAGGCACTTTTGAAGATGCCTCTTGGAACACAGCGACGGGAGTGTATTGCATGGATTTGAATGATTCTCTCCGCAGAGCGGGATTCGTGATGATGGCTTTCATGATCTTGGCCGCCGGCCATTCGATTCTTTCCGGCCAGGTCGAGGCTCCCCAACGCCCGTTGGCCGAAGACATACTCCCGGAAGGTTACGTTCGCGGAGACGTGGTCAGTTATTCTTACGTGCCAATTCGAACCTGGCGCCCCAAAGAAGGCATAGGTATCCTTCCTTACTTGTTCGAATACAGCCTGATGGCATTCGAGAATGGCAAGCCGCTGGAGGAATTACACGTTGAAAATGTCCGGCGAATCGATATTGCCAGTCAATGGTCGACCGCCATCATGTTGTATGCCCGCCACGATCATTGGCAGAACGAGATCATCAACCTGATGATTCGCTGCTTTAGGAACCGGCAGTTGATCGTGCTGGCCAATTATTACAATCGGAAGGGCGAGGACGGAGGGCCGTACGGCAATGTGCAGCATATCCTTGCACTCCTTTGGGGAAACCGCGACCAGGTTTTCGTCAGCCCGGAGGGGGACCAGGCCACGGGACGCCAATTGATCAACAATATTCTGGCATGCAAGTGCGGGGATGAAGAAGAAAGCGGCTTGGGCACCGCGGGGCTTCGAGAAGTCTATGCACAATTCGATCGGGTAATTCGGTTCCGCGAGGCCGATGGCCAAAGGCCGTTCCGTCACATCAAGGCCTGGTACAACATGATCGGCTACGCAGCCCTTGACTATAACGGCGCCTATGCCGCCAGCCGGCAGGACATCGACAAGCACGGCCGCATCATGCTACCGGAAAACACCCAATGCATCGGGGTCGACGTCTATCACTACTGGGGGCATGGTTGGAGCCCCTTCGATCCAGCCGATCTTTCGATTCCGCGGAATCGGGTCCGCGGGCACGCGAACGAATGGCAACGCCTCCGGACGCGCTATTACCCGGCAGGACTCCAAGTCCGTGTCTGCCGGAATTCCCATGACCCAAAAACATGGGTCCCTGAGTGCTGGAACGATACGCATGCCCTCATGGGCGCGATCGAATTGGCCGGCGCCCGGGACGCCATGATGTGGTATATCGGCGTATCGGGGCAGCTTTCTGGAAATGGGAGCGATCCGGCAACTTACACAACCCCGATCGAAACGATGGCAGCTTATTACGACGAACTGAAGGCCGGCCCCTGGGTCGCCCTGTCCTGGTGGGTTTTTGGCAACTTCAGTCCCACTTGCCACGGTGGGCTTGAATATTACGACAAGACAATACGGCACTACACACCCGAACATCCCGAAGGCGAATCCTATTCACCCCAGATGCTTGACTACTGGCACGACGCGTATGTTGGCCTTAAAATGCGGATGTTCCACGATGTCGTCCACAACCAGTTCCGGCACCTCAACGGCCCGGCCCCGAAAGAAAACCACTAATAAACGCTGATAAACGCTGATGGGTTAACATGATCCCTTGAAAATGAATTGCGCTTCAGAATTTCGGATTTGTTTGCGGCCTTCGGCCGCGTTAGTGTCCTGCTGTGTAAGAGATGCCCGCACGATGCGGTCATCTTGTAGGGAGCGATGATGAGGTGGCATTGCGGGTCTCGGAGAGACCCGCCTACACTTGGTTGCGGCTTTCGCCGCGTTAGGAGAACAACCCCATGGCAGAAAAGTGGAAACCGGCTGGAATGGGGATCCCACGCCGGCAATTCTTGGGCTCGGTGGTATGCGGGACCGCGGTTGGTTTGGCAACGCGGTCGATTCCTGTCCGAGGTGAAGAACGGGCGGCCGGATCGGCTTGGAAGATGCGCCTAGCTACCTCGTCGATTCACTTCCTGCACCTGCCAATTGAAAAGGCATGTTCCCGGATCGCCGAGCTTGGTTTTGAAGCGGTTGATATCTGGTCGGCACATGCGGGCTGCCCGCACTTGGATGATGTTCTTAACCGCCTCGGCGCCGATGGATTGAAGCAACTATTAGCGGATACGAAGCTCAAGCTTTTTTCCTTTTCTGTCTATAGCGGTGGGTACCCGCGTTACGCCCAACTCCTAGGGGATGTTGGAGGCGGTGTTGCCGTGCGTGGGAGTGATGGACCTTGCGATGCTACCGAGCTTACATCCTGCATGCGTCATTTCCTTGAAGTGCTCAAACCGGAAGTTGAATTGGCCGAAAAACACAACTCGTATCTGGCCATTGAAAATCACGGCCATGCACTACTCGATTCGCTCGATTCGTTTCGCGCGTTCGTCGACATGAACAAATCACCGCGGCTCGGCATTGCCTTGGCTCCCTACCATCTGCAGGCGATTGGTGAACCGGTGGAAAAAGCAATAGCAATTGCCGGCGACCAGCTCTTCTTCTTCTATGCCTGGCAGCAAGCGGATGGCATAACCCAGCTTCCCGGGCATGGTCCAACCGACTTTACACCCTGGCTCGCGGCCCTCGAAGAAGTTCGCTACCGGGGTTATGTCAATCCGTTCATGCACGGGGACCTGGCACCGGATACCATGTCCCAGGCTCTGGCGAAGTCGCGTGATTATTTGAACCAATGTCTTGAAAAACGAGAGCCGTGATCATGATGAAACAGGAACGGAAACTCACCCGGCGCCAGTTCTGTACCGTTGCCGGGGCGGCCTTGAGTGCCCCTTACATCGTCCCTTCCGGAGTGCTGGCTGTTGCCGGTCGGCCGGGAGCCAACGATCGTATGGCAGTCGCCCACATCGGCGTCGGCGGCATGGGTTCCGGGCATTTGCAGCGGATGACTCAATTCCGCACACAAGGTAAAGTCCATATCGCGGCCGTCTGTGATGTCGATGACAGACGGCTGGCCGCTGCCGTCAAGATTGCCGGCCGCGGTGTTGTTCCCTATCGCGATTACCGCGAGATATGTCTTCGCAAGGATATCGACGCGGTTGTCATCGCGACTCCCGACCATTGGCATGCCGTCCAAACGGTCCATGCCTGTGAAACAGGCAAGCATGTCTACGTTGAGAAACCGGCATCGGTAACCGTCCAAGAGGGCCGGGCAATGGTCACGGCCGCGCGAAAGAACCGGTGCGCCGTCCAGGTCGGCGCCCAAGGCCGAACGGGTTGGGGCGCGTATTATACCTGCCGCGCGATTCGCAACGGAATCGTCGGGAAAGTGAACAAGGTAACATGCTGGCATTATGAGAATCCGGTGGGTGGATTCGATCCGGACACGGCACCGCCGAGTGATTTGGATTGGGACCTGTGGCTTGGACCGATGCGCTGGCGGCCTTACAACTCGGCCTACCATCCGGGGAATTTCCGCTGGTTCCTTGAATCGGGTGGCGGGCAGATACGCGATCGCGGCGCGCATCAATTCAGTACGATCCTGTGGTGCATGGATGCCGATGGGCCGCAGTCGTTTGCTGTCGAGGCAACCGGAACACCACCACCCAAAGGACTCTACGATTGCCCCGTCACGATGCAAGCCATCTTCCAATTCAAGGATCCCGAATGGACACTCGTCTGGGAACAACCGGGCGAGAAACTCGGCAAACTGGAATTTGGCAACGTCTTTTGGGGCGAGGACGGCAGGACCTTGATTCTCGAATGGGAAGGCGCCTATAAGCCGGCCGAGCCGGAGGCCGTCCAATTCCAAGTCCCGCCGGGTGGCTTCGAACCCTATCGTACGAACGCATATCCCGAGGACTTCAACATGAACCACATGGCCGATTGGTTCAAAGCAATCAAGGATCCAGACTATCTTCCGGCCGTCGATATCGAAATTGGCCACCGCACGGC
>JAFGFZ010000460.1 GCA_016930815.1 Pirellulales bacterium
CCAGTAATGGTTCAAGCGAGATATCACCGGGCCCATAACCGGAACCGCGGGGCAGAATCCATGACAGTATGGTATTCCCTGGAGTGCTGCCAGCGAGTTGTTGCGGTGGAGGAGGAGTTCTCTCTACTGCCGGATCATTAATCTGACGACCCGCCAAATCGATCGTGCCATGGGCGTTCACGTTCAGCCGGCCGTCCATGTCAAGGCAGAGGATCGCGGCCAAGGGTTTCACCCGCGTGCCGTCGGGCATCGTAATGATTGGAGCGCCGAAGTCCACCCAGATGCTGTCGTGAACACCATCGTTGTCGTTGTCCACGTCCCAGGGACCATAGATCATCTTATCGAGACGCTCGGTAGTGTTCTGAGCAGCCGAATATGCCCAGTTGCTCCCGGTGAAATTGGGGTGATCTAGCCAGTTCGGCCGGAGTAAGACTTTTCGTAATACATCGTAATTATTCTCCAGCTTTAATGAATCAAGGCCTATATTTTGAGATTGGATTTCCCAATACTGCCTCCAATAGTTGATGAGTGCCGGGCGGTGGAGCGACGGAAGCACCATGTCTCCTAGGCCAGAAGAGTTGCCGGGGCCTTCTACTGGATCCCGTGGCATCAATGCCAACAGCATATTTTGGAAATCAGGGATATCGTACGACTCGTCGCAACCGCCCCAACCTCCATAATCATCGCTATTTGCGGGGGAATAACCGGCTGGTGGATAAAAATACTTCGTGTTGGGTAACAGAGCCAACTCGAGTTGAAAATCATCGGCCCCGCACGTCACGAGTTCTTTTGCGTTGAGTCGTGCGCCAGGATAATTCGTGGCAAGTGTTGGATTGAATCCAACCCCTGTCCCGTTGAAGGGACGACCATTGACAAGAAATCTCGCGCCCTCGAGGATGGTCGGATCCGTCAGCATCGAACTGTCGGGGAGTTTGAAATTCAATATTCTGAGAATGGGTGGAGTTTCGTTGACAGGATCCGCCGGTAGATACCCGACGATTCGCGTGCTTTGGCCGCGGGCCTTACCGCCGAGAAATGTCAGAACCTGACCGTTGTAGGCATCGTCCAATCGGCTAAGAGGAGACTTGTTGTTCCACCAATCACTAACCTGGCTGACAAAGTAGGGCACGTAATACAAATCCATCAGGCCCGCATCCATATCGAGCGCAAACTCGATGATCTGCCCGTTAGTAACTGGTTGTCCATTGGAATTGATATTCAATGGATTGTTCTGCGCCCATTTGGGTCGCCACTCTTGAGGAGGATCAATTCCATTGCCATCCTTTCTATCCTGGACCTGGGCAAAAAAGCCATCGACGCCATACATGTCGCGCATAAGGCTGTGACACCGTAGCGAGGAGTATGGATTCAGCGTATCGCGCACGACCTGCAAAAGCACGTCGTCCAGTAATCGTTGTTGAGCGGCTCGATTCACGGCGTTGATCGATCCGCGATTGGAGGCCTTGGAGGCTTTTTCCGCATGCTTCGTGACCAGGACAAATGTAATAGCGGTCATCAAGAAGATGATGAGTATGCTGAGGACCACAAGGAGTAAAACACCCCGCCGCCTTGTCGTCGCCACTCGTCGCCGCCGCCGCTTTGTACGGGCTTTCACCTGTTGTTGTTGCGTTGACATTGTTTTTTTAACCTCACGCAGAGCCAGCTTTTGCCCCAACCCGCTCTGGTGTATTATTTCTATATATATATAAAAATCCGCGTATCAATGAATTGAGTAAATTTGGTTAGATATGCGTGGCATATCCCTTCGTCCATCGATGGGCGTTTTTTGCTGAAGCATCACGCCCTTTGTCCCTCAGGGCGCGCCACCCAAATGGAAAGGATATACTGCAAATCTCCTTGGTCTTTTAATTATTCCAGCCAATCATTGGATCGTCCACATCGAATTTTGTTCGAGCCGCATGGTCTTTGTGTAGACGGCAATCGCGCCACGGATTAGTCCGGCGCGGATATTTGTATTCATTGCCCAAGGCCAATCGGGACCTTTTAATGTCACGAAGCGTTCCGTCTGTCCTTCATCCAGTTCCCGATCCGTGGCGATCATCTGGTACCAATGCATGAACCACTTTTGAAGTGCGGGTGGCAAGCTGATTGTATTCGGATCCAAGCCGTACAGGAGCAACCATTCGCCCTGCCGGATTCCTTTCAGCTTGTTTGGATCGTTGGCCAGAAGTTGCACTTCACCACCTCCATAGCCAGGTGAAAGTATTTGAACTCCGACAATCCGCTCGTCATATTCGGGCGATTGAGTTTTGGGGAAAAGCAAGGTCCTGCCATGAATAATAACGATCGATACCTCATGTTTCAGGCTCGGATCGCCGGTGGCAATGGCCCCATTGGGATAGTAGGCCGGTCCGATTGTTACAATCCATGAATAGCTTCCATTCCAAGCCCGCCGTACCGGATTGCCATTCCCATCCTTTTCGAACAGGAGTTTTAACGGGCTGTCGCTGGCATCGGGTAGTTCGAAAGCCAGGTCGTCCTGGCATGTGAAGGCCAATTCGGCCGCAGGATTCGACGTGTTCAGATTAACACGCGTCATCGGCCAGCCCTGTTGCACGGGATTGTCGCCAAATGTCGGGGCGGGAAAGAACCTGGCGGCATCCGAATTGTTTTGATCCAGGGCTTCCAAGACACCCAATGGATCGATTGCCAATCCTGGAAAACGATAGGGATCCGTTGAATTGACATAATTGACCCACTTGTCTTCTAGACCCAGCCAATTCCACTCTTCGCGGCGGAGGTAACCCCGTGCCGCCATATCGGCCGCCGCGGCATGGCCGATGGTTGCGGCCCGGTCGAACCGCTCGCTTCGTACGATGTAGTGTGATCCGACCGGGAACATAGCGGCCACACCCAATAGCCCGATGAGGAGGATGAACATCGAGATCAACAGTTCCGTCAAACTGATCCCCAAACGCCTCTTTCTCGATCCTTTGCGTGGAATATTGCCCCACGTTCCGCGTGGGAACAAGTCGTTCCACGATCCGCGTGCCATACAATCCCACGCCCCGCGTTGGAAAGCCGCCATCCGGAAAAAACGCCGGCGACTCGCTTCCCGCGCCGCTCGGCCAACGGAGACAACCAAATTGGAATTCAACGGCCGGTTCATGGGTGTGTTTGTAATGATAGGATGGGATGTCTCATTCGATGTTTTTTTCACGCGGGATACGGTGCCGCTTTGTTTCGTTCTTCACACAAAGCCTGGTGTTGCCCATCATCGCCCGCCTAGACTCAAGTTGCTTTCCGCGAACTGCCGTGCAGTCAGGCGCTGGAAGACAATTGGGGCATAGATGGGCCTCAACGGAGGATCATAATTCAATGGATTGTAATTGGATTCTGACACTTTTGCATTTTCATTCGTCACAACACGGCCCGTCTGCGGGCTGATGGAAACCCACATCGATTCAAGATTCACCCAGTTCGCCTTATTATTTTCCGTAAACGACTGATCACTCCTTGATTCGTTGACATTCTCTCGGCGGCCGACAAGCAGATGGATCGCACCTTGCGGGCTGTAAATAAGTGGAAGTGGATAAACTTTGCTAATCGAATCCAGTCCGGCGTTGCGGTAAATTTCTGACAGAGTCCCATCGGGCGCGAAGAGAATGATAACTGGATCGTTGTTGTCGTTTGGGATTGGATTACCGTCTCGATCTAGCGGAAAGGGGCGCAACGGATCATGAAAGAATCCATAGTAATCACTCCCGTCGCCGGATCCCTCCAGGTCAATGACAATACCCGATGGAAGCTGGATAGGTTCCGTGGATGTCTTGACCGGCAAACGGTGGATCACATAGGGCCTAGGATATGTCCAGACATAATTATCTTCTTCTTGTGAAGAAAGAACAAAATTAAAATTCCAGATTTTGAACTGCACCGGATCAGGGGAACAAGGAAGTTCCGCGGGGGAAGATCCCATGGTGGCCTGAAAGAAACCATCATTATCAAGCAGATTGGGCCATTTAGGATCGTAGATCAATTTGAACAAGGCGCCGGCCACTTCGATCCGGTCACCAGGACGGAGCATTTTCGGAGGGATCGGATCGCTGTGATAGGATAGTTCTGGATTATTCGGATTGGGGTAGTCCAGAATGAATCGAACGCGTGTTATCGGCCCGCCCTCTACATCCGATCGCAAGATGACTGCCGAATTGTCGGAAAACCCAGCGAACGGTTGTGGCTCCTCACAATAGTAGACATTCATCACCGCCCCACGATCCGACTCTTGGCCTGTTTCGACACTGAACTTTTCGAGCCAGATCCCCGACAACCGGTTGGTACCAACGGCTTCCGCCTGGGCCGTTCCGATCATCGTATTGAGGATCCGAGCCCCTTCCCGGAGCCGACGGGTTTGCGTGGCCGGGGCCATCATCGGGATCACGGCCGCGACAAGGAGCGACATGATGACTAGGACCACCATCAGCTCGACGAGCGTGATCGCGGGCCGGATTCGGATGGCTCGTCTTAGAGAGTGCTTCGATCGGGTATGATTTTGGAACCTCGATGCCCTGAATCCGGTACAGAGACCTCGGCGCGCGATCCTTGCCAATTTTCGATGACGTGGATCCGTCATTCGGCATGCGTCACTCGGTATTCGGGCTTCCCAACACATCTTATTTTTCATCTTTCAAATGGTTGTGGATGTTGTCGTGCCAATTCTCATCACCGTCCCCATTTTGACCTCTTCCATCATTGTCCGTGTCATACTCATCCGCCATACCCACAGCTTCTTCTAAGACATCCGCGTATGGATCCACAACATAAACTCCACCTGAAGCATCTGGCATTCTAGATGAAGGATATATGAAACCTGCTGGGCTATCCGTGACGAGGTCATACAGCCCATCAGGACCCGCTGAGAAGATTAGCGGTAGTAAACGAGAGCCATAACCATTATTGGTCGGATTGATCCTAAAGGGATCGAAAGGATCATGATTATAGATATCCGCAGTAATGATTTCTGATTGCGAAGCGAACCCGAATGGCCATCGAACATAAGAAATAGGTATTCCCCACGCATCAATAAATTCTGGAGCGCCATCACCATCGACATCACCAATATCACTTTCTCGGAATAGTGATCTGGCTTCGCCATCCGCTGTTCCGAACATGATAATCATGTAAAGGCACTCTGCGCCCTGATATCTTCGTATGACATTTAAATCTTTTGTTTTGAGATTACAATAATGCCTTAGGTAACTACTCGATAATGCTGTCCGCTTAAGAATCTCGCCATTTGGCATGGGGATGCCTTGTTTAAATCCGTTTATTGGCGCCCATGGCGGCTTGTTGTCAACAGTATCAAGTAATATTACTTCGCTCCATCGATCAGGCATATCCATTATCATAAGGGAACGTATCGCATTGAGCCGTAAAGCAGCAGTCTGAATATTCGTCGGTTTTGGTAAATTCGGGCCCGAAAAGCTTAAAGGCACCCGTCGCGTTGTGTAGCTGTTCCACCGTTCCATCAGGAGCGAATTGATGACATTGATTTTCGTCCGTGTCGCGCTGCGGCGGGCCGATTGCGTGGCCTGGGCCGACGCGAACAGGACGGTCGCGGCGATGATCGACATGATCGTGATTGTCACGAGTAGCTCGACGAGCGTGAATGCGGCCGGGGAATGGGGGGGCTTTGCGAAGCCCGGCTGCAAGAAGCCCGGCTTTTTCAAAAAGCCGGGCTTCTGAGTCTCAAAGCCGGACTTCTGGATGGTGGCCTTCTGAATGGCTCGTTCCAAATCGCGGGACACATTGGTAGAGCACCTATCGGCGCGGTATCGGCGCCGGATGCCGCCGGTTTTCGCCAGCATTCGGATCAGTACGTCGAGATGCCTTCGCTGCCCTTTCATTCTTCGCTGTCCTCGAGGGGCTTCTGACTAAAGTTGACCTGTGTGTCGGCAATTTCGCCAGTGAAAGGACCCGATGGATAAAGGATCGGTACAGTGTAGTCTTTGAGAATCACGAACTTGGAAAAATCGCCCCATTCATCATCCAGGCCAGCCGTAAGTATCTGGAACGAATCAGGGTTGGCGAATTGGATGCGATTCCCGGCCGCTGTATCGATCTGCTTGATCGCGACGACATTGTTCGATACAGGATCATAAGCACCGACAGGGCTGCCGCTGTTATCGTAGGAGACAGCCGCATGCCGTGATGTATCAAAATAGAGGAAGGGCTGTTTTTTGTTCGGGGGCGTGTACGTCCAGAGGTTGATCCGAAGAACATCGTTCGAGGAATCGTTATCGATGATCGGGGACTTATAGACGAGAAACCGCCCAGCAAACAGGCCATTGTCATCGCGGGGTCCGAGTCGGGCTCGGTCGAATTCAAAAATGAAACTGCGCTCGTCGAGTGGTTCCGCGGGCCCAAACGTGTTCGGATAGGCCGGCCCCCCCTTCTGGGAGATCGGATATTGGGGATCATCGCTGAAACCACCGAGCCAGAAGACGATGGCTTCATCGGCCCGCATCCCGTATCTATTGAGACTAGATTGCGTGACAACCGGATTCGTGGTGCCATAGACAAGGGAGTACAACAATTCCTTCCGCTCCCGGTGTCTTGGGAACGCGGATTTCATGAACCGTTCCAGATCCGCGAATGCGATTGCTTCAAGATTGGTTACGGGCTGTCCCTGATTCATGCAATTCGGCGGATAGGCGTTTTTCGACTGTCTGAATTCCTCGAAAGCGGCGTGGAGATTGTTGATTTCGGTCTGGATCTGGGTTCTTCTGGCCGCTTTGAGCGCCGCATTGACGCCGACCAGCAGCAAACCGGCCAGGATACCGATGATCGTGATGACGACGAGCAATTCGACGAGCGTGAAGCCCCGTTTCGTTCGGGCGAGGGATTGGATTGGATGCATGGCAATTTTCCTTCCAAGAAGCCCGGTTTTCGGCGAGGCAGATGGGCTTCTAGTCTGCAATTTACCCCGACAATTTTGTAATAATGGCGACGAGTGGCAGGAACAGGGCGATGACAATGAAGCCGACGGCCCCGCCGAGGACGAGGATCAAAAGCGGCTCCAACAGGCTGACGAGGCTTTCGGTCAAGACCGCGACTTCGTCATCGAATGTATCGGCCACTTTGTAGAGCATCGTATCGAGTTCGCCCGTTTCCTCACCGACATCCACCATATTCACAACCATATCGTCAACGATACGGCTGTTCATTCTCAGAACGTACATCAACAGCCCAATCGGTCCCAGGATGAAGAAGAACCAGAAGAAGGCGGCGACCGGATGAAAACTGAGCCGGGAATTCTCCTTCATCGGTTTTGCAATCGATTCCCCTTCCCGGATCGCCTCGAGAATCTTGGCGTATAAATTTTCAAAGATGGCGTTCCCGCTCGTATCGCGGGTGATACTGAGTCCCTCGAGGATCGGGACACCGCTGGCGACGAGGGTACCGAGCGTTCGAGTTGTTCGCGCGTTAATATTCTTTTCGATCAGGGGCCCGAAGACCGGGATCTTGATAATGAACTGGTCCCAACCGATCCGTCCGTGCCTGAATTTCCTTATTAATTTAACAAGGAGCCATATTGCGACGGGTATGCCTGGGATCAGCATCCAGAAATCGACGCACCAATCGGCGATTGCGATCAGCACCTGAGTCATGCGGGGGATCTCGGTATCGAATTCCGTGAACATTTTCTGGAACGACGGCACGATCCAGATCATGATAAAGACGAGGATCCCGACCGCGACGGTCACGACGACGACGGGGTAGATGAGCGCGCCTTTAACTTTCCGCTTGAGGGCTTGGGCCCGTTCCTGGAAATCGGCCAGACGTTGGAGAATAATTTCCAGGGCCCCGCCCGCTTCACCGGCTTTGATCATATTGACATAAAGGCGATTGAAGCATTTCGGGGACTTGGACATCGCTTCGGAAAGAGTTGAGCCAGCCTCGATTTCGCTGCAGGTATCTTCGAGTGAATACTTCAGCCGCCCCGATTTGGCCTGATTGGCCAGAATCCGCAGGGATCGCAGGATGGGCAGACCCGCATCCTGGAGGATCGATAGCTGGCGGGTGAATGTCGTCAGGTCCTTGCTGCTGACACTCCCGAAGACGAACCCGCGTTTTTTCTTCGTTCCAGCCGCGGCATCGGCCTTCTTGCGGCCTTTCTTGACCGAGATCTTGGTCACGAAATAGCCCATCTGGCGGATCGTCGCTTGGGCATCTTCTTCGGTTGGGGCATCGATCACATCTTTGATCTCAGCACCGGTCGAATCCATTGCTTCGAATTGAAATGTTGGCATGGCAGATACCTTCACGCTTCAATAATCGTTTCTCGAATCACTTCATCCACCGTGGTCACTCCAGCAAAACACTCCGCGATTCCCTGGTTTCGGAGCGGAACCATCCCGTAGATCCGCGCCCGTTCGCGCAGTTCATCGGCGGAAGCATTTTTCATGATCATTTCACGGAGTTCGGTATTGAGGATCATCAACTCGAACAGGCCAACCCGGCCCTTGTAGCCGGTATTGTTGCAGTTCTCACACCCGGACCCGCGGAAGAACGTGTGGCCGTTCAAATCGTCGGTGGTCATCCCCAAATCGTCGAGGAGCGATTGGGGCGGCATGTACGGTTCCCGGCACTGGGAACAGATCCGCCGGACGAGCCGTTGGGCCAGGATCGCTTCGACGGTCGCCGTGATCAGGAACGTTGGGATTCCCATGTCTTTCATGCGGGTGATCGTGCTCGGCGCGTCGTTCGTGTGCAGGGTGCTGAAAACCAGGTGGCCGGTCAGGGATGCCTGCACGGCGATTTCCGCCGTCTCGAGGTCCCGGATCTCGCCCACGAGGATCTTGTCCGGGTCCTGTCGCAAAATGGTCCGCAACATATTGGCAAATGTGTTCCCAATATCCGGATCAATGGGCACCTGAATGATCCCGTCCATGTCGTATTCCACCGGGTCTTCGGTCGTGATCAATTTGTCTTCGATCCGATTCAACTCGTTCAATGCCGAATAGAGCGTCGTCGTTTTCCCGCTCCCCGTGGGGCCGGTCACCAGAATGATGCCATTCGGCTTGGAGATGACCTCGCGGAATTTTTTGAGCGTCGATTCGTTCATGCCGACTTTTTCCAAGTCGAGCGAAACGACCGATCGGTCGAGCACTCGCATGACGACGCTTTCCCCGAACATCGTCGGCAGGACGCTGATACGCAGATCGACCGGATGGCCCCCCACGTTCAGCTCAATCCGGCCATCCTGGGGGAGCCGCCGTTCGGCGATGTCCAGGTTCGCCATCACCTTGATTCGGGTTGTGATGGCAAATGCCAGGTGGCGTGGTGGCGGAACCATTTCATACAGAACGCCGTCCGCCTTGATACGGATGCGGAACTCGTCTTCAAACGGTTCAAAATGCAGGTCGCTGGCGTGGTCCTTGATCGCCAACAAAAGCACCATGTTCAGTAACTTGCGGACCGGGGCGCTGTCGGCCAATGCTTCGACACTCGTCAAGTCGATCGGCCCATCGCGGCTCAGCTCGGCCGCGGCGGCGGCCAGGTCCGCATCGGCCTCCATATCCTCGATGATACTCTCCACGCTGTCCGCCTCGCCGCTGTAATAACGGGCAAGGGCGGCCAGGATATCCCGTTCGGTCGCAACGACGGCGCAGATGTTGTAACCTAAAAACGTCCGCAACTCGTCCTGGACACCCAAGTTCTGGGGCTCGCACATGGCCACCGTCAAGGTGTTGCCATCGAACTCGATGGGGATGATTTTGTACATCTGGGCCATCGGCTCGGTGACCAGTTCGAGAACCTCGCGGGAAATTTCCAGATCGGACAACGTAATCGTCCGCATCGCAAGCTGCTCGCCCAATGCCTGGGCCAGCTGCTCGTCCGTGACGAGCCCCATCTCCATCGCAACCTGCCCGATCAGGCGTTCGGCGTGCTGACGATGCTCGTCCACCAAAAGTTCGAGCTGCTCGTCCGAGATGTAACCAAGGTCAACCAGGATTTGTCCGATACGACGATGGGCCATGGGGGTATCTATCCTTAGGGTCTTTTACTTTTCCAGCTCCCGTTCGCGATCGGCGACGTCGGCCTCGTCGTCGAACAGTCCGCGCTCGGCATTCGCAAACCGCCGCGAGAGTTCCTCGGGAACGTTGGCTTTGCTCAGGGCATCTTCTTTGGTTATCTTTTCGTTCTTCCAAAGGTCAAACATATTATCATCCAACAGTTGCATCCCGTGTTTCGCGCCGGTCTGAATGGACGAAGTGATACGGAAGATCTTGTTTTCTCGAATCAGGTTCGCAATACCGGGTGTGACAATCAGTGTTTCAAAGGCGGCGATTCGGCCGCCCCCAATCCGCGGCAAAAGCTGCTGGCACATGATTCCAATCACGGCCGTGGCCAGCTGGGTTCGGATTTGCTCTTGCTGATTGGTTGGAAACACATCGATGATACGGTTGATCGTACCAGCCGCACTTGATGTATGGAGCGTCGCGAAAACAATGTGGCCCGTTTCCGCCGCCGTAATGGCTGCTTCAATCGTCTCCAAGTCGCGCATTTCACCGACGAGGATCACATCCGGATCCTGCCGCAAGGCGCGTCGGATTGCCTCGGCAAAGGAGGTGACATCGACACCCACCTCCCGCTGGTTGATCGTCGACTTCTTATGCGTATGGTAAAATTCGATTGGATCTTCGATCGTGATAATGTGATGGTCGATAATCTGATTGATATAGTCGACCATGGCCGCGAGTGAGGTCGTCTTCCCGGAACCGGTTGGCCCCGTCACGATGACGAGCCCGCGCGGCCGCAGGATCAATTCTTTATAGACCTGCGGGATACCGAGTTCGTCCATCGACATCATTTCGACCGGGATTTGCCGCAATACCATGGCGACATTCCCCCGCTGTCGAAAGACGGAGACCCGGAATCGGGCTGCATCTCCAAATGCGAAACCGAAGTCGGTACCGCCAACTTCCTGGAATTCCTGCTGGCATCGGTCGGGCGTGATGCTCTTCATCAACGCCATCGTGTCACCCGGCTCAAGGACCTTCGTCTTGAGACGTTGCAACCGCCCGTGGATACGTAGTACGGGCGGTTGACCAACCGTGATATGAAGGTCGCTTGCTCCCTGCTTCACTTGCGCCGAGAGCAGTTTGTCAATTAGAAGAGTTCCCATGGATCGCTGGTTCCTCGCGTGATGCACGGTCCAGCCGGCGTCACGGCGGAGCCAAGCCCCTACCCGCATTCCGCACGCCGGCAACTATTGGTGAACCTGAATTTTGTTTCTCAGCCGGTTCAGCACTGCCCATCTAGATAGCCGACATGCTATCTCATTATTCGTGACCTGCCCTGAAAACTCAAATATTAATGCTCCAAACCGTTGCAATCAGCTCAGGTCACGGGTCTGCTTAGCAACTTCCAGGCCTTTATCCATTCCAAACCATCCCCACGACTCTCGTATTGCCGGTGCTCCCAACTCGCATACCGGACAGGTCCGAGCTACTGGGATTCAATGAGGCCAATTCCAATTCCCTTCACTCTTTCCTTCAATTGCCCATTATACCAACTATTTCAACAGCCTCCCTGTTTTGCCTAGCCTGTCTATCTCATGCACCCTTGATCAATCGCTTCGCTTCGCGACGCGGTATACCTCTTCAACGGTCGTAACACCATTCAAGACTTTCATAATACCATCGTCATAAAGTGTTATCATACCTTCTTTTATGGCTGCTTCTCGAATTTCGTGCGTGGTGGCGCCTCCGAATGTCATTTCCCGGATCTTGCTGGTCATTCGCATCAATTCAAAGATACCCAGCCGTCCGCGGAAACCACTATTTCCACAATGCGAGCAGCCTCGGCCCTTCAGGAAAGTCGCCGATGCCGCCTGTTCGGGAGTGATTCCCGCAGCTTCGAGCTGGCCATCGGTCGGCGTGTAGGGAGCTCGGCATTTGGAACAATTCACACGTACCAGCCGCTGGGCCATGATTCCAATCACACTCCCTGCCACCAAATATGCAGGCACACCCATATCGACCATGCGTGTAATGGCACCGGGCGCATCGTTCGTATGTAGTGTACTGAAAACTAAGTGTCCTGTCAAAGAAGCCTGGATTCCCATCGATGCCGTCTCGTAATCACGCATCTCGCCCACCAGAATGATATTCGGGGCTTGACGGAGCATGGATCGAATGATGGCCGCGAAATCGAGTCCGATGTTGTGGCGGACTTCGACCTGGTTGATACCCGGCAGGTAGTATTCCACTGGATCCTCGGCCGTAATGATCTTTCGATCGGGGCGGTTCAGTTCGTTCAAGGCCGCATAAAGTGTGGTCGTCTTGCCTGAACCGGTCGGGCCGGTTACCAAAATGATCCCATTGGGGCGCCGAATAAGGCCTCGGAACGTTTTGAAGTCCCTCTCCGAAAGTCCAAGCTGGCGAACCCCGATTCGGATATTTTCCTTATCCAAGAGCCGCATGACGCAGGTCTGTCCGTGGCTCGTCGGCATGACGCTAACCCGAAGATCGAGTTCCTTATCACCGGCGGTGATCTTAATGCGTCCGTCCTGAGCCCGCCGCCGTTCGGCGATATCCATGCTGGCTAGGATTTTCACGCGCGATAGAAGGGCTCCCAAAAGTCGGCGCGGTGGGCTGTCCCGTTCAACGAGCACACCATCAATCCGATATCGAATTCGGACCCGGTCCTCGAACGGCTCGATATGGATATCCGACGCGCGGAGTTGCACCGCCTCGGTGATCATCAATTGCACGAGTCGAACAATGGGGGCGCTGGACTCATCCACCGATTCGTCTTGATCGACTCGATCCTCCTCCGTTTCCGTAAAATCGATTGCCGTATCGGTGAATTCCTGGAGCATCGAGTCGGCACTTTCTCCATCGATTTGGCCGTAGTTCCGGTTGATTGCCTCCAGAATACTTTCGCGTGTGGCCAAGGCGATTTCAATCTTGCGGTTGAGAATAAAACGCAGTTTTTCCGGTGTTTCGAAATCGTTCGGATCGCTGATCAGGATTTTTAGAGCTTCGCCATTTTCCGCCAGAGGAATCACCATATTTTCACGGGCGACCGATTCGGGAACTAATTCGACGATTGCTGGCGGGATAGCGACATCGTTCAGATCAACGAAATCACATCCATGGATTTGCGCAAGGCACCGCATCACATCTTCGGCCCCGGCATAGCCTAATCGCACAACTGCCTCATGCGGTTGGATATTTTGATCGCGGGCCATCTGCTCGGCCTCAGCCCATTGGTCCGGGCCAACGATGCCCTTTCGAATCAGTAGATCGCCAATTTTTGCCTTTTTTTTGGCCATCCTGTTAATCCCTCCTCCAAAGTCCCACCCTGCAAGCTGAACGGATCATGACAGCGCTAAACCCTGTCTACGTCTAGACTAACGACGCTGAGGCCGGGTGTCAACCAATATTGACGTGACAGGCCGTCCTCGACATAATCTTCCCCTCTTTTCATGATTCCAGGGGATACTCTGCCGGCAGAACTGCGGGCCTCCGATGCGGCACTTCCAACGGGCTTCCCAATACGTCTTTGTCCTCTTGAAAACCGGCACGGTTGTCTCTGGGAGTCTGTTTCTTTTGTCCTGTCTTCTCATTTCCTCGATGGTGGCGGCTGACGAGGGCTACCCTCCCTTCGATTCGATCGACGCGGACTCTACTGGAAATTCGAATACATGCCCCGATTGGGGTGCCTGGCAGGGGTGGGGCTGGATGGGCGAGGGCTGCCAATCCACGAACTGGCTCGATTGCCTGCGGCGCAGCCTTTGGCCACCCCCGCTGTTTCGGTCCTCGGAAACCCACGGTCGCGGCATGGGGCGCGGGGAACCGCTGGAGGGCACAAGCTGGTTGAATCGACCCTATCATCTCGGCTGGTTCGCCGGCTCGATGTGGGGGGACAACATGCACAAGCACCAAGTCGATCAACACAATACGTTTTTCGGTGGCTATCAGCTCGGTTGGGATTTCGATCATTACTGGGGCACTCAAATCCGCCTTGGAATGGCGTCACCCGAGCTTCAGAACCTCACGCAAACCCAATATCACCGGAGCGGCCGCATCACACTCTTGGACGCCGATCTTCTCTATTATCCGTGGGGGGACTCTCGAATCCGCCCTTATGTGCTCTGTGGCATCGGATCGGGCCGGTTCGATTTCCGTGACGAGTTGGGTTCGCGGCAGATTGATACAGCAGTGATCCTCCCTTTCGGGATCGGTATCAAACATCATTACCGGCGCTGGTTGTCCCTGCGATTGGAGGTCCTCGACAACCTGGCATTTGCCAGTACGGATATTCCCACGATGCACAATCTATCGCTGGCCGCCGGTGTCGAAATCCACTTCGGCGGCCATCCCAGGTCCTACTGGCCCTGGAATCCAAGCCGGCACATCTGGTAGTATCTGTCCCCTATGAAAATAATAGACAGATACGTTCCGTTTTATCGAATGGATACAAGATAATCGGATGCCGAGGTTTGAAGCTGGACGAAGGCCAGATCCGCTCGGCTCAGCCGCGTCACGTGGACGGTGGTTGTCCGGCCATTCTCTTTAAGAAGCCGTACTTGTCCGGCCAGGATTTGAATCAAGCGACCTCGGACCGAGTAGCGGCCCGTGTTATCCGTCCATGACCGCAGTTCGTCGCTCTCCAATCCACCGGGCAGTTGCGCAGCCGACGAGAGATCGAATGGATCAGCGACTTCTCCTTCGGCCGGTTTTTCTTCCGTTTCGGCGGGTTGATCCTCGGCCGGTTCACCAAAAAGGTCTTCCGTCGCCGGTGTCGTTTCACCGGAGGGGGCCGTTTCCTCGGCTGGGGCTCCGAACAAATCTTCCACCGCTTCGGTTTCAGCCGGGGTTTCCTCCATGAGTTCTGGTTCCTGATCGCTCGGCGGTGTTTCCGGCGCTTCAGCCGTTTCACCAAAGAGTGCGCCTAGATCCTCCGTCGCATCTTCCGGGGATTCGGCTGGCGCTGATTCCGTTGGTGGAATCGCAGATCTTGTATCCACGGGCGCCGGTTCGACGGCCGCCGGTTCGACAGGGGCCGGCTCGACGGGCGTTGGTTCGACGGGGGCCGGCTCGACTGGGGCCGGTTCGATGGGCGCCGGCTCGACGGGAGCCGGCTCGACGGGAGCCGGCTCGATCGAAGTTGGCTGGATCGGGGCTGGCTCCACCGGGGCTGGCTCCACCGGGGCCGGCTCGACGGGCGCCGGCTCGACGGGCGATGGTTCGATAGGGGTTGGTTCGACGGGCGCCGGTTCGGCTGGCGGCTCGGTTGGCTGGGTCCCAGGAGATTGGTCAGGGATGGCGGAAGGCTCGGTTGGGGCTGGCATGGCCGGTTCGGCGAGTGTCGGCGAGGGTGTTGAATCCGCCGGTAATGGTTCGGTTGTTTCCGGGGCCGGTATGGCCATTTCCACCCAGCTGCATGGTGGGCAGACCGGTTGACATATCCATTGGCAGGGGATGCATTCACAGACCTGCAGGCACGGTCGGCAGATGGGACGGCAAGGCCGGCAAGGTCGACAGCATCTCCGACGCTGCAACCAGCAGCCGGAGGCGGTGTCCATGGCCATGGCGGCAACCAAGATGGAAGTCAAAAGAATTCGAAATGTTCGATACATGACTCGGGGCTCCTCGTGTTCACAATCTCAGGGCAATTCGACGGGCAGATGACAGAAAATTCCGGGATCCCGATAGGTATCCCGGCTTATTTGCAGCCCAATAGACAACCGATTCAATCCACCGATCTATGCTATCTTAGCCAAAGCCCGGATGCAACCTTATTGCGACATAGCATCGAGGATTTGGCGAAGTTCGCGGCGGGTGGCTCGAGAGTATTCGATATCGAACCAGACGATTCGACCTTCCGCGTCGAGGACGTAGATGCGTGGAAGCGCCTTGCTGCCGACGAGGGCGAAGGCGGCACCATCCGTGTCAAGGAGGACGGGAAATGTCGCTTGGGCATCGTCGAGCTGCTTTTGAGTCGCCGCGGCATCCTGGCGCACGGCAATGCCGAGGACCGTGCATCCTTTGGTTTGGTACGGTCGGACGACATCTGGAACGAGATCGGCAAGCAACGTCCGAGTCATGGGCCGGTCTCCTTCCCAGAAGACGACAATGGTTGCTTTCGGGCCGAAACAAGTTGCCAGATCCTTCTTGGGACCTGCCAAGTCCGGGAGTGACGGCGTGGGCATTTTGTCACCCACGCCCACGCGACACAATGCGGCGTGCCCTTGGGATAGTTGCACGATCGGAATCGCGGGTGTTCTAGCAGGAGTCTGAGCGGGAGCCTCCTCGGATGATGCAATTGGCGGATTTGAGTGCATGACCAGAAGGAGGCATGCAATCATGGAAAACAGAACGGAATATTTATCGACCATGGATTCTCTACTGATCAAGTTGGATATGCAATTCTTTAAGCTGCCGCGTGGAAACTGTATTGGGGGCGTTGGTCATCAAATCCATCGCCCGCTGTGTTTTCGGAAATGCAATGCAATCTCGGATATTGTCGAGTTGCGCAAAGAGCATGACCCATCGATCGATGCCTAGGGCAATACCCCCATGGGGTGGGGCACCATATTCCAAAGCTCTGAGCAGAAAACCGAACTGTTCCTCGGCCATCCGACGATCGATGCCCAAGAGCTCAAGCACTTTCTTTTGGATGGTAGCGTCATGCAGCCGTATGGTCCCGCCACCGGCTTCGCTGCCGTTAATAACCAGATCATATGCTTTCGCCCGGCACGCGCTGGGATCGGTATCCAAAAGTTCCAGATCCTCATCGCGGGGCGAGGTGAATGGATGGTGCATTGCCATCCAACGATCTTCCTCTTCGTTCCGCTCGAACATCGGGAAATCGACAATCCACGAAAAATGCATCGCTTTCGGATCATAAAGGGCCATTTCTCGGCCGATCCTCGATCGCAAAGCGTGCAGGGCTTTGTTGGTCACCTCAAGTTGGTCGGCAACGAGTAACAGGAGGTCGCCCGGCTCGGCGCCCATCCGTCCGGCAAATTGGGCCAGCAAGGAACTCGAGAAGTTCTTGGCAATGGTCGAATTCAATGTGCCATCTTCATCGGCGCGGAACCAGGCGAGGCCTTTCGCGCCATATTCCTTGACAAATTCGCCCAAAGCATCGATGCCCCGGCGCGAATAGTGACCCGCTCCCTTTTTGACATTGATCCCTCGTACACGGCCATCCGATTCGGCGACACTTCGGAAGACACGGAATTCGGCCAACCGGGCCAAATCGGTGCAATCGACGATTTCCAGGCCGAAACGGAGATCCGGCGCATCGTGACCGTACCGTGCCATCGCCTCATCATAGGTCATCCTCGGTAATGGTAATGGGACATCCAGATCGAGAAGATCCCGGGCAAGCCGAGCGACCAATCCATCGATGATCGCCATGACGTCATCCATGGTGACGAATGACATTTCCAGATCGAGTTGCGTGAATTCCGGCTGGCGGTCGGCGCGGAGGTCCTCATCGCGGAAGCAGCGTGCGACCTGGACATAACGGTCGAAGCCGGCGACCATGAGGATTTGTTTATAGAGTTGTGGCGACTGGGGAAGGGCGTAAAAACAGCCCGCCTGGATTCGGCTCGGCACGAGGTAATCCCGGGCCCCCTCGGGTGTGCTGCGTCCGAGCATGGGTGTTTCAATATCAATGAAATCGTGCTCGGCAAAAAAGTTTCGCATCCCGCGAATGATACGATCTCGCAGGAGTAGCGTTTGCTGCATCGCCGGCCGGCGGAGGTCGAGAAATCGGTTTTCCAG
>JAFGFZ010000461.1 GCA_016930815.1 Pirellulales bacterium
AGCAACAGCGCATCGCCACAGGCTTCTTTTGCCTGCTTGTACTGCTGCATCATGGGACTGGCGGCCATGGTCTTGGTTCTCCTGCATTCCGATCGCATCGTACCAGAGTGGGGCCGAACGTTCCAGAACGGCCATCCTATGGATTGGGAGCAGGTTGGAATTCGGCGGACCGGACATTTTTCGCCGATACCTCGTTCCGCGATGGCCAATACATGATCTTGCCAAACGATGAATTTCCTAATGGTAGACCCGCGGATTGCTCCCGCCAGAGACGTGCGCCATTCGGCCCCCCATCCAGAACCAAGAGATCCTTTCGCTGATCGTAGGTGAGCCGCTGAGCCTGGGCATTGAACGCTCCGTGGCGTGGCGTGATTCCTTTGATTTCGACATTTTCATGGGCGGTCAGTTCGATCCATTCACGGCCTCGAGCACCCGCTAGACGCTGGAAAACGGTCAGATGTTCGCAATCCAGAGCCAGCGCGCCCTTGTTCCAGCCGGGGCCGTGCACCTCGATTGTCTGCTCCCACGAATCGACTGGCCCGTAGATGGCATGGACCTGCCCATGCACGGTCATCTGACGCTGCTTGAGGTTTCCCTCCATGCTCCTCTGGAAATCAACACGCAGGTAACGCAGACGAGAAGATGCGTCCACGAACGATCCGGGATGCAGGGCTGTTCCTCGTTGCCGACTGTCCGTGGCATGATTGGTTGATTGGCCCCACTCCACGAGCGGTGGTGTTGTCGATCGGCTGGCGATTGGCGAGATATTCATGGTGTCCGCGTATCGGACCGACTTGATCCAGCCTGGTCCTCCCCGGATTGCACCGGTATTCCATTCCAAGTCGAGCGAGGCAACTTCGAAATGTTCTTCTCCAATCTGGCCGGAGGCATCCATTTCTCGACGGTCAATCACAACGTCCCCATCGCAGACAAGCCGCTGGACATCAGGCCGATCGGCCGTTTTCATTTCAAAGGAGATAGCATCGGCCAATTGGGCCGTCATTTTTCCCGTCCGCAACCAGGCGCCCGCTCCGTGCGCGAGTATGTTGCCGGCAAATATGGCAATTTGACCATTAAAATCCATGCCTTGGTCCCAGGCAATGGTGATATGTTCGGGTTGCGTGAGAGGCTGACCACTGAAATCCCGATGGACAGGGAGCGTCAATTCACCGGGTGAGTTGATCCAGAGCCGGTTCGCCGCGCGATCGAGTCGGATGTGTTGCCCACGTAATGAAGCTCCCTGGGCCGCCACCGATGCCAGGGCATCGCTGCTCTGCCCATCCGGACAGCCGGAAAGAGAAATGAAAGCGGCGGGTGAATCCGCATCACGGACATGCAAGCGGTACCCGTGGAGTTCAAGCGGAGATCGATCCGTCGTGTTGCCGGCACGTTCATAAAATCGAACCTTGCCCGTTGCGGTTAAATTTTTAACATCGGCAACAACCTGCGAGCGCTGGGCCATTCCCGTCACATTGATTTCCAGTTGAATCAGGTCGGCCGCCATTCCATAAGCACGGCCGTGGTGCAGCTTCCGGTTGAGCCACGGTTCGGATGGATTTTCAGCAGTCCCCTCGCTTGTCATGGCGTTGCCATCCGATTCCAGGTAAGTCAATACAGTGGCAGAATCGATATGCCGAAACCAAACTTGCAGTTCGGTGGATTGCGCCGTTAATCTCGGCGAGTTGACAACCACATTCCCAATCGCCGCCAGCCGATCGGGTAGAATGGGTGTTTTTTCGGATTGGGGTATGGCTTGATGGTTTTTGTCCGCCGATCCATCGGGACGATCCCTTGGCAAAGGTTCGATGAGCCACAGATGGAGTTCATCGCTGGTCAATTCCCCAAGTCCGCTCAAGGCAAGATGGGGGGACCCAAAAACGGAGAGGACTGGCTGGCCATTTTGCTCTGTGAGGTGGACTTCGCCTGCCCATGACGCGGTGAAGGACCCCATTGAGTCCGGTGCCGTATCCGCTTTCGGTGATTTTTCGGCAACCACGAGTTGGCCCGGGCCGGTTGCATCGAGCGTACCGATTCGATCCCGCGGCGCTGCTGAATTGAGCCGGTAGGAAACGATCGGGCATTGAATATCCAACCGGTAGTTGGACTGTTCCCATTGGAAGACGACATCATGGGCGGATGTCAGTGACTTGAGCATCAAGCGCTGCTCGGCAATTTCATATGTCAATTCCTCGCATTGGATATGCGCGCCTTTGGAATGGATATCGACGAGTACCGGAGCGCCGAATGCTTCCAATTGTGTTGGTTCGAGATCCCACTGCCCAATCCTCGGGAAGGGCAACGTAAGATCGTTCATTCCTGGAATATTTGCAGCGGCCGCTTTGTTGAGATCTCTGCCGGCGTGATTATTCAAGATATCCCGCTGCGCGAAGCGGATGTTGAGTTCCTGGCATGTCATCTGATCGGCTGGGCCGTTCTGATTGACGCGCACAACACGAACGTTTTTATCGAACTCGGCTATGCGATTCTCAATGTTGAAATAGAATGATCCGTTGCACGTAACGCGTATGGGTGAATTCGAATTATCAAAAAATTTCTGATTGGCAAGTTGGAATGTCACATCGACATCGCGAATGATTTCAACAGACTGCACAATTCCCGCATCGGGTGCATCGGGGTCCGAGTTCCCTTCCGTCGAAAGTGGAAGAAAACGAATTTCCAGATCTTTTCCTCGTCCATGATTCGAACCGAATTGAAATGAAATATCACTATTGGACCAAATTCGCCGATCGTTGATCTGGACATTGCTTGCTTGAATCACGAGTGGGGTGATCATGTTTCCATCCTGCAATTGGCTGCGAATGGTCACAGCTCCTTTCAGTTCGCCATTTTTTAGATGCCCGAACTCCCCCTGCTCTGGTCGAAGGCCACCATCGAGTTGCACAATTGCGCCGTCGGGAGCTTCGAGTATCACGGCGTCTGGTGGGGGTGGTGCATTAGGGATTCGGGGATGGGGGAAAAAAAGGAGGGCGCAAGGCTTTAAGGTAATTCGACCTTCTGCGGTCGAATCGTTGTCAGCGAAGAGAAGCATCACCTGGTTCGTTTCAAATACCTTCGGAGGCCGTCGGTGAATCCAATGATCCGGGTGGAAGTAGCTTGCCAGGAGCTCTGGATCGCAGATGCCTCGACCCGCTTCCTTGCCCGCATCATGCAGTAAAAGTTGGCGGTCTTGCAGATTCGGCAACTCGATGAGTGGGACAACCGTCCATCGGTACAGTCCGAATGCCGCAGTCAAGGCGATGCCACTAAGAACGGCGGGAATAAGTCGGGAATGCATCGTGATGGATCAAATGGGAAGCGTTTGAATGGAGGGAAATCCAAGGAGCCTCGGAAATATGATACGTTACACCAATTTACCAAGTGCATTTTCCCATCGATCAGAATTCTTCAGAATCATATCAATTGCTTCACGAACGGCACCATGGCCGCCCGAGACACTGGTAACATAGTCGGCGACCGCGCGAACTTCCTCAACAGCATTGGCGACGGCGATTCCCAGACCGACAGATTGGATCACTGCCAAGTCGAGTAAATCATCGCCAATGAAGCATACTTGATCGTGATTAAGTGCGGCTTCATCGATGATTTCATCGACGATGGGTAGTTTGTTTCCGACGCCCTGTCTCAAATAATCGATCTTGAGCATCTCTGCGCGACGTCGCACGGCCGGTATATCGCGTCCAGTAACAAATCCAAACAGGCCGCCGACATTTCGCCATAAGCGAATTCCGAGACCATCGCGAACGTGAAACTGGATGATTTGGTCGCCGGCATCTCCCAGGTACACATTCCCATTGGTTAGAACACCATCCACATCACTCAGGATCATTGCAATCCGCTGGCATTTTTTAGCCAAGGATACGATGGGGAACTCTGACATATCTGCATGCCGCACTCAGCCGGCGTTCGCTTCTTTGCTTTGGATTCGGAAATTCGGGACCAAATTTTGATTCGCGGATCCGGATAACTCCGCACAATCATCTTATTCTCGTCCGAGAATATGGGACGTACTGATAGGAATTGGGATCGCCGATTGTAAACGAAATTGCCGTATCGGCACAGCGCGAATCCGAACTTTCGAGGCGCAAAAAAAGCCCCCGAAAAAGTTGGGTCCCAGGGGGGCGGAGGACACCTTCACTTTTCCGGGAGCGATTGGAAGGGGGTACTATTGGAAGTTTGCAGGTGGACGACACGCGGCTAGCATCCATGCGCCGCGCGCCGCCCTTTGTTGCCTTGCAATGCTCTGGCATCCATGCCGTCTGCATTGCAGGGAGTTTCTTTTCGGCATGCCTTATGTTCGCATGCCGATTCGAGGGAGTTTCAAGGTATCAGCTTTTTTACCGAGGTAATACGTAAGAGGCAATGCCGATTTCCAACAGATGCCCTGCGCAACCCCAATCAAGCTGAGGCGGGAGAATACGCCTGCTTCAAAGAACGGTCAAGAGCAGTTTTTAAAATGGTTCTGGCCGACGAAAGGCCGCAAGCAAATCCGAAATTTTGGAATCCGGACTTACAGATTCCTTGGGATCAGCCCCAAATCGAGCGCGAAGACAAAAAGCATCAGGCCAATGATGAAGACGAAGCCGATCATGTGCAACGCGACAACAAAACGTTCTCTGGGTGGCCGACCACGGATGCCTTCATAGGCAAGAAAGAGCATATGGCCGCCATCGAGAAGCGGGATCGGCAAAAAGTTCAGGACAGCCAGGTTGGCGCTCAGGATTGTCAGAAAAACGAGAAATTGGCCGGCACCTTCCAAGACCGAAAAATAGCTAACTTTGGCGATCATGATGGGGCCTCCCATCGCCGTTAATGGGACCTGGCCACCAATCTTGCTGAGAAAACGATAGACCATCCCTAACGATTCGACAGTCTTGTCCCAGCCCATGCGCAATCCTTCACGAATCGAGCGGGCATAACGGACGCGCTTGATAGCTTGCAGTTCAAATCCCCGATATGGGTAATACATGACCAGCCCATCACCGGCTGGATCGGGAATGTAGGGTTTGAGTGTAATCTTTTGTTCTTCGTCATGTCGCTTAACCGTTAGTAGGATTTCGCTTTGCGGAGAGATGGATTGAATTAACTGGATGAACAGGGGCCAGTTCCGCGCTTCTTCACTAAATTCGATTTTATTGTATTCGATAGCACGCGGATCATCCTGGCCCTTGATAATCTCTGCTCGGATGATTTCATCGAGGCTCCGAATGCCGGCCTTGTCAGCCGGGCTATTGGGAACAACACGATGGACGAAATTCACGACATGATATGCAATCCCCAACGCAGGGCAGGACATCGGTGTATTGGAAGTTTGGGGTGCCTCAAGCCAATCGGGGATCCGCGGCATCATTTCGAGAGTGACGAGTTCCTCTTTGCCGGCTTTGCTTGGCCGGTTGACTTCCAGCGCAATCCATTTCTTGCTCTGGGCCAGCTTACGGACCCGATCGGGCCATTCAATCGGATCTCCAATCGAATCTCCATTCATGGAGAGCAGGAAGTCGCCGGGTTGGACGCCTGCGATGGCCGCTGGTGAATCTTGCTGAACGGCGGC
>JAFGFZ010000068.1 GCA_016930815.1 Pirellulales bacterium
ATCGCACCGATGCGAAGGTCATATCCTACAAAATACATGGTATCCATTCGCCCATCACGAGATGGCTCACCATCGTCATCACCCACATGTACCGGTTCCATATAGAGTGGCCATTTCGGTGTAGGATGCGACGACATACCGGATGCCATTGCGGTCTCGAAATGAGTAGATGGGGTATTCACCTCCTACGCTCGACCGCCGGATTTCGGATGGGGTATAACCCAGGGCGGCGTGACCGCTCGAAGACTCGCGGTCCCTTGCCCTGGGCTGGAATTATTTAACGCTTACAGCGTTTGATACAATAATCATCTTGTTCAAAGAAGCCCGGCTTTTTAAAAAAGCCGGGCTTCTGTGTTCACAGGAAAGGAATCTTTTTATCTAGCATCTTGCGGGTTTCGGAGAAACCCGCCTACACTGGTTTTAAACCATACCAACTCCTACAAATGCCTAGAAACGCGGCCCGGAAATAAAAAACCGGATATACTTACGATTAATGATTAAAGTACGAGCCATCCCTTGCTAATTCATTTTCTAATCCACCATGATCCGAATCCCATTACTTCGAATCGCTGCATTCCTGGCAGCACTTTACTCGGGCGTTCAACACCCGGTTGGACATCCAGGCCCATTTCAGGCACCCTGCATGATGGCGGGCGAGGTTGATACGGATGGGAAACCGATTGCATTCATTCGAGTCAATCAAGTCGGTTATCTTGTTGAGGATTCGAAACGCGCGATCGCGTTTTCAACACAACCGATCTTGGGAACTTTTTCCTTGATTGACCATCGAACGGGATCAATCACCGATACCAGGCCCCTGGCCGTATCGTTTGACGGAGGTTGGGGACGGTTTCAATACTACTACGATCTTGATTTCAGCCGGGTGAAACGAACGGGCCGCTACGTTCTCCGGATCGATGCGACAGGCGATCGGTCGACGGCTTTTTCGATTGGCGATGATGCCTACCAAACCTATCAAGACGATTTGTTAACTTTCCTTCGGCAACAGCGGTGTGGCTATAATCCATTTTTGGACGTTAAGTGCCACGAGCAGGATGGGCGAACCGCCTATGGTCCGTTGCCACCGGGGACGCCGATTGATGTCACGGGCGGCTGGCACGATGCCGGCGATCAACTCAAGTATTTGCTGACCGCAAGCAACGCGACCGCGCGAATGCTGTTGGCCTACGAACTCGAACCGAGCAAGTTCGGCGACCGTGTGGACCGGCTCGGACACCCCACACCCAACGGCGTCCCGGATGTTCTTGACGAAGCCAGGTGGGGATTGGATTGGATGCACAAGCTCCATCCGGAACCGGACCAGCTCTATCATCAGGTTGCCGACGACCGCGACCATACTGGATGGAAATATCCGGACAAGGACAATTCGGATTATGGTTGGGGGCCGAATAGTTATCGTGTGGTCTATTATGCCGATGGCAAGCCCCAAGGACTGGCGAAGTTCCAAAGCGAGGCGACCGGGATCGCGAATTTGGCCGGGCGATACGCCGCTGCCATGGCGATGGCCCACCGGATCTGGAAACGCGATCTTGGGGATCCGGAATTCGCCGAGCGGTGTCTTCGAGCCGCGGCCGAGGTCTACCGGATGGGGAGGGCAGGGGAGGGCTACCAGCAGGGAAATTCCTACCGTGCGCCCTACCGGTACCTGGAACGGACCTGGGCCGATGACATGGAATGGGGCGCAGCGGAACTCTACAAAGTCACCGGAGAGACGCATTATTTGGATCGGGCCAAAACCTACGCGCAGAAAATCGGTGCGACGTCATGGATGCCACTGGAAACGGCTGGGCACTACGAATTCTACCCGTTTGTCAACGTAGGGCATTTTGCACTCTACCCACTGGTCGATCCGGAATTTCAGAGGATATTGGCCGCCGATTATCGTGCTGGCATCGATGCCACTTGCAAACGGGGAAGCCGGACTCCATTCCGCGTGGGTGTCCCTTTCATCTGGTGCTCCAATAATCTGACCGTCGCTTTGATCACCCAGATTCTTCTCTATGAAAGAATGACTCAGGATATCCAGTACCATGCTTTCATGCTCGCGCAACGCGATTGGTTATTCGGAAACAATCCGTGGGGAACTTCTATGTTTACCGGGATTCCACGGCATGGTGAGTATCCGGAAGACATCCATACCAGCATTTGGAAATTGACTCGTACGATGGTTCCAGGGGGGCTTGTTGACGGGCCCGTAGCGACATCCGTCTACAATCGTTTAATTGGCCTGCACTTGAGCGAGGAGGATGAATTTGCCGAATTTCAGAACGAGCACGCCGTGTATCATGATGACATCGGTGATTATTCCACGAACGAACCGACCATGGACGGCACTGCTGGCGCGATTTACATGATGGCTTTCTTTGGCGTTCCCGATTCCATCGCACGGCGGGCCGATGCAAAAGATACCTCCGCGAGCACGGAATCCGATCGATCTGGCGAATAAACACCGCCTAGGCGTGTCGGCGGAGCTCCGATATGATGGGCGCATCTGAATTTGACGAAGAGCATCTCCGAAAATCCCTCACCCCTACCCCTCTCCCCGCAAGCGGGGCGAGGGGAGGTTGGTTTTGGACCCGCAAGCGGGGCGAGGGGAGTTGGTTGGATAGGCTCGAAGTCGGGGGGGAGGATGCCGCTTTGACTACCCTAGAATGCGACCATGAAAACCGACGAACTCCGCGAGAAATACTTAGCTTTTTTTGAAACCAAGGGCCACTCACGGCGGCCGAGCGATGTACTCGTTCCATCCTGGGATCCGTCCGTCCTTTTCACGCCGGCCGGGATGAACCAGTTCAAGGACCATTTTCTCGGCAAAGTGAAGCTCGACTTCACGCGGGCAACAACCTGCCAGAAATGCCTCCGGACGGGCGACATCGAAAATGTAGGGCGAACCGCCTATCACCACACGTTTTTCGAGATGCTTGGTAATTTCAGTTTCGGCGATTATTTCAAGCGCGAGGCCATCCTTTGGGCATGGGAATTCCTGACCGGCAGGAAATGGCTCGGCATCGATCCAGCGCGGCTATCCGCAACCGTCTACAAAGACGACGACGAGGCGGCGGAGATCTGGGCCCGCGAAATCAAACTCCCACCGAATAAAATCGAACGGATGGGCGAGGATGAAAACTTCTGGCCGGCCAATGCGCCGAGCCAGGGGCCGGATGGCGTCTGCGGGCCTTGCAGCGAGATTTACTATCATCCGGAGCATGGCAACGAGGTCGAAATCTGGAACCTTGTCTTCACGCAGTACAACCGTGTTGGGAATCCGCCCAACAATCTTCGGCCACTTCCGAGCAAAAACATCGATACCGGAATGGGACTGGAACGGACGGCTGCGACACTCCAGCAAGTCCCGACGAATTTTCATATCGACAATTTATACCCCATTGTTCTTGCCGCGGCGGAAGTATGCGGTGTGAAATATGTCTTGGATAGCGATCCTGGCCGGCGGTTGCGCCGGATAACCGATCATGTCCGGACATGCACCTTCGCCATTCACGAAAACGTCTATCCAGGCCCCAAGGATGCGAAATATGTCATCCGCCGGCTTTTGCGCCGCGCTGTGCTGGACGGCCGGCAAATTGGGGTTCATGAACCGTTCCTCTTTAAACTCGTCCCGGTGGTCGTCGAACTGATGCGAGGCCCGTATCCGGAACTCGCCGAAACGGCCGAACGGGTTGCTCGGGTGATCAAGAAAGAGGAAGAAAACTTTTTTGGAACGATTGACGCCGGCCTGGATCGAATCGATCGGATCTTCCATGAAATGCGGTCGGACGATCGCCAGACAGTCGATGGCCGTGTTGCCGCGGACCTGTACCAGACCTATGGCGTGCCACCGGAACTGTTCGAATCACTGGCGGTGGAAAACAACCTCGCCTTCGATTGGGCTGGATTCCGCGATGCCATGAAGGAACATGGGGACATTTCGGGGGCAGGGCAGCGGGAACTCTTTAAAACTGGACCGATGGAGGCCTTGAAGAAGGCGCTGCACAGCACCGAATTCGTCGGCTACGGCACCACGAGCGCGGATGCAATCATCAAGGGGATTGTTTTCGGATCACCGCCCGATGATCGGCTCAGCGACAAAATCGAAGCAGCCACCTCCGATTCCAGAAGCCAGATCGTTCCGAATCGCCAGGAAGACGCGGCGGATTCGAGCCGGATACCGCCGATTCGCGTCGTTCTCAATGTAACACCTTTCTATGGCGAGAGTGGCGGGCAGGTCGGTGATTCGGGAAAACTTGTTGGCGAGGGATTCGAATTTCTTGTTCACGATACGCAAAAGGACGGCGACCTGTGGGTGCACTACGGGCACCTGGCATACGGTGTCATGCGGGAAGGGGCCCAGGTGAAAGCGACCGTTGATTCGGATCGCCGGGATGGAATCCGCCGCGCGCATTCGGCAACCCACATCCTGCATCATGCCCTGCAAAAACATGTTGGCTCCCATGCCCAGCAGCAAGGTTCGAAAGTGGATTCCGACGAGTTGCGATTCGATTTCACGAACTTGCAAGCGGTCAACGATGCGCAGATTGCCGATATCACGGCCGAAGTCAAATCGCGAATCGCAGCGGCTGAACCGATTCGAGCCGAGATTCTACCAATCGCCAAGGCCCGCGAGCTGGGTGCCATGATGCTCTTTGGTGAAAAATACCCGGATCCAGTCCGCATGGTCACGATGGGCGACTTCAGCCGGGAATTGTGCGGTGGGACGCATCTGGAGAATACGTGCGGTATCGGTTCTTTCGAAATCATTGCCGAACTGGCGATTTCAGCTGGGACGCGACGTATCATCGCACGGACGGGCAAGAAAGCAGAAGAACATATCGAAGAGGTCTACGAGGCGATAGCCAAAGCGTCTCAAATCCTTGGGGTGAATCATCATGACATCCTTGGTGCGACCGAGGCGTTACTCACGCGGCAGCGGATGCTTAAGAAACAGCTCTCTGGTGGTGGGTGTGAATTTACCTCCCCGATGGCCCCAAAAAAGGCGGCCGAAATCCCAAGAACTCCCGAAGCCCTGAAAAGGCATCTCACTCAAGCAGGAAAACTGCTCTCCATCGGGCCGCTCGAAGTGCCGGCCCGGCTTGAGGCGATTCAAAAGGACCTGGTCGCCCTCGAAAAACGGCTCGCGGACCGCGATGCGGCCGGCCCCCTGACAGCCGACGCGCTCCTCGAACAGGCCGAGACCATCGACGACGTCACGATCGTCGTGGCGGAGGCGGCCGCATCCGAAACGAATGTGATGCGTCAGTTGATCGACCAGATCCGCCAGAAAGCGGACCCTGCCGCCGTGATGCTAGCATGCCGGCAAGGGAAAGAACGGGTCACGTTGATTGCCGGTGTTTCAGAGGCTCTCATCCGCCGCGGTGCCAGTGCCGGGAAATGGATCGAACCGGCTGCCAAGATCCTTGGTGGCGGCGGTGGAGGTCGTCCCAACATGGCCCAGGCTGGTGGCAAGCATCCGGAAAAACTTCCCGAAGCTCTCCAAGCTGCCAAGGCAAGAATCAAAGAATTACTTGCAAAAGGGAATCAGCCCTTATAAACTAATAGGCTAGTGGTTAATGGGCGGTTTTTTCTCCTCTTGGCGACATCTTGCCGCCAGCATTGGGCCTTGGTGGTATTTTGCCGCCAGCATCACGCGGAAGGAGCGCGCAGCGATGATGCAACTTGCAACATGCACTATTGGTTGGGAATTCGAGGTGGAACGGGGACCGGATTGGCTTATTATCAAAATCCACCCCAATGGTCATTCGTACTACGACAATCCCGAGTTTGCCGATCGGATCTGGCAGATCCTTACCAACCATTTCGTCTATCGGTTGGTACTGGAGATGGACGAAGTCGATATTCTACCGAGCCATCTCATGGGACAACTCGTGATGCTTCAAAAGCGAGTACTGCAGAATGATGGCGCGTTGCGGATATGCCATCTTCGGCCGCGATGCCAGGATGCACTCCGACTGACACGACTCGACGGCATCCTTCCGAACTATGATACGCTCGAAGATGCCATTCGAGCCCGATCGGTTCTCAAGCCTCGGTGATCATGCGTTCGTTTCCCTATTGATGAAAGGGCAGCGGGCTAGAAACCTGGAAATCACACCAAGCCTCGATTCCCCGGCCTTTTTCTTCTCAAAAACGAACATAATAACGATTATCGGACGTTCATTGCGGCATCGCGGCACCCGTGCGTGGCACCTGATGCGAGTTTCTTGGGACGATCAATCCAAATCGCAGGCTGGTGCTTCTTCGATGAAATGCCCAATGCGTCGGAATCGGGCATAACGGCGGGCCAATAATTCCTCCTCTGGGATTTCAAGCAGTTCCCGGAGCGTGCGGAGGAGATAGATTTTCAGACGCGTGGCCATCTGGTGCGGATTCCGGTGGGCTGCGCCGAGTGGTTCTTCGATGACGTCGTCGACAGCGCCCAGTTCGAGCAAGTTGTCGGATGTCAGCCGGAGGGCCCGGGCGGCATCTTCGGCGAACTTATGACTCTTCCAGAGGATCCCGGCACACCCTTCGGGGCTGATGACGGAATAATAGGCAAACTGCAATACGCCGACACGGTCTCCAACACCAATTCCGAGCGCTCCGCCCGAGCCGCCCTCCCCGATGACAACGCAGATAATAGGGACTGGTAAGAGGGACATCGTGAACATGCTTTCTGCGATGACCTGGGCCTGGCCTCGTTCTTCGGCGCCGATTCCGGGGTAGGCGCCCGGGGTATCGATCAGGCAGATGATTGGCATCTTGAATTTCGCCGCCAGGCGCATTTTCGCCATCGCTTTTCGATAGCCTTCCGGATGCGCGCAGCCGAAATAGCATTCATTGCGTTCCTTCAGGGTTTTGCCCTTCTGATGTCCCACCAAGAGAATTTTATATTCATTGAGTTTGGCGAAACCGGTTTGCAGCGCCCGGTCATCGCCATAGAACTTGTCGCCGTGCAGTTCGACGAATTCATCGAAAACCATATTGGTGTAGTCCGAGAATTTCGGTCGGTCGGGATAGCGAGCGACGCGCACAATCTGCCAGGCATCGAGCTGGCTGTAGACCGTGCGGGTCACATCGGCCAATTCGCGCCGCTTGGCGCGGAGTTCTTCATGCAACTGGGCCGACTTGGGCTCGGTCGCTTCGAGCTGGCGGACTCTTTTTTCGAGCGCATAGATCGGTTCTTCAAAATCTAATCGAAATGCTTCAGATGCCATCAGAGCGTCAAGGGTTCAGGTTTGGAGTTTGAAAAAGTATCCCAGAATCCAGTCAATTCGCATCAGTCTCCACTGGCCACTGGAGCCCCCCCTTCCGTTTGGTCCGGCGGTGGCTGGGGCGAGATGCGGAAGATACGGCATGTTTTCATTTCACGGAGGAATTCGTCCAAAGATTGTATCCGGTCCTTGGCGTCCTTGGTAAGCATGGCCTGCACAAGTTCGGCGAAAGCGGGTTCGATATTCTTATTGCCGACTGTAAGCAATGGGGGTTTGGATTTCAGGTGCTTGTTGAGTAACTCATTGGCACTCGTCGCTGTGAATGGAGGTTTCCCATTGACACATTCATGCACCATGCAACCAAAGCTATAGATATCCGCTCGATGATCGATGGCCTGGCCACGGATCTGCTCCGGAGAAATATAACTATGGGTCCCCTGCACTTTCGACCGGCCGGATAGTAACTTGTTGAGGGCACCCTGGCGCCGCTGGGACAGGTTGAAGTCAATGAGCCGAATTTGGTTGTCTTGATCCAGCAAAAAGTTATCTGGCTTAACATCCCGGTGGATCCAGCCCCTTTCGTGCACGTGAGCCAATGCGGTTGCCGTATTGATGAGTACTTCGCGGAGCCGGTAGTGGATTGTTTCAAGGCCTTGGTTGATCCACTGTTTCAGGTTGGGAGCCCTGAACAGTTCCATCACAAGGAAAGCGCCATCTTTCGATGTGCCGAATTCATGAACTCGAATGATATCCGGATGGTCAAACGACTTGCCGACCGAATATTCGTGCCGTAGCGATACCACGGACTCCCGCGTGTATTTATCTCCGGGCGGGAGCCATTTCATGGCGTACGGCGTGTTATCCACCATGGGACGCACGGTCCAGATCTCGTATGTCGAGCCAGCTCGAATGAGATGGAACATCCGGTAAGGACCGACGCTTTGCATGACGGGACGTGAACCGATTGGGAGAGGATTCGTTGAAAAATGTCAGTGTAGCCAACAAATGGATTGGCCGCCACGGCACCTAACCCGCCTATTTCATGAGCTTTCTGCTGCGCGTCCACCTAGGCGAGCTAGGCATGGTATTTTTCAAGCAGACTCTGATAGAGGCTCCGTATCAGGCCAGTCATCGTATCATGGCGAAATGGCTCAATACACCGCTGCCGCCCTGCTTCTCCAAGTCGATGTCTGAGATCGGCATCCTCCGCGAGTTGGACGAATCGATCCGCCAGGAGAGCCACATTCCCCGGTGGCACGAGATAGCCTGTCACGTGATCCTCGACAACTTCCCGGGCTCCATCCACGTCATAACTGACAACCGGCCGGCCGGTGAGGAGTGCCTGCGGAAGGACCCGAGCCAGCCCTTCGCGGTAGCTGGCATGGACCACGATATCGGCTGCAGCCAGGTATTCTGCGATTCGGTCAGGGGGCACCAGGCCGGTGAAATGGACCAACCGATCGAGGCCGGCATCGTCAGCCTGCCGTTGGAGCCGCGGGCGAAGGATTCCATCGCCAACCAAAAGGAACCGGAGTTGCGGCGCTCGGAGGACAGCTTTCTCGGCTGCGCGAATGACATCCGCATGGCCTTTCAGGAAAAAGAGCCGGCCGATTTTGGCAACGACGATCTCCTCCGGTCGGTAGCCAAGTTCGGCGCGGATGCGATCCCGATGTATTCCGGCGTTCAGGAAAGATTCTATTTCCATGCCGCTGTAGACTGTCATGAACTTTTCGCGTTCGGCAATACCGGCGGCAACCATCTGGTCTGTCATCGCGTTGGCGACACTGATGATGGCATGGCAGCGCCGGGCTGCCATCCGTTCACATTTCCGCAAGAGGGCCCGTGCTGCCCTGCCCTGGTAATTGTGGAATGGCGCGCCGTGGACTGTGTGAACAATAGCCGGAATGCCAAGCCGATATGCAGCCCAGCGGCCCAAGAGGCCCGCTTTCCCGCTATGGGTATGCACAACATCGGGCTGGAAATCGGCAAGAGCCCGCACGATCCCACGGTAGCTTTGCCAATCACGCCATGGATGGATGGCACGGCGCATCGACGGAAGAATCACGAGAGGTATTTTCCGCCGCCGCGCCGCGGGTACTAAATCCCCTTCCGGCCCCAATCCCGGCCCGGTGATTAGAAGGACTTGGTCCCCGTGCAGTTCCATCAGATCCTGGCAGTTCAGAATGGTATTTTCCTGTGCGCCGCCAACGATAAGCCGAGTAATGACATGAGCGATGCGCATGGAAAGTGTCCCGGTGAAAGTGGAATATGGCTTGTTCCCAGGATATTACATCAGGTATTGAATCCAGAAGCCCGGCTTTTGAGAAAAGCCGGGTTTCTTCGCTGTCGGGATCCTAGGAGAACAGGCCA
>JAFGFZ010000069.1 GCA_016930815.1 Pirellulales bacterium
TGCACTTCAACGGTCCATCGCGGAAGAGAGTCGGGATGGGGATTGCTTAATTCAGTTGCAACCGGGATAACAGATAAAATTAATCATCAACTTCAACGAACCCAAATTGGTCGATGGAATATCTCGCTTGATCCTCCCAGTGGCAAATAGGCACCCCTGGAATTCGGGAAGAGTACCTGTTTGTCGCCTCTTTGTGGTTCTCGTAGCCACGCTTTTAACACGGCCGCTGTGGGCTTAGCGAGCGGAGTGCAACGTTCTTTGCGGCCCTTTCCAATTACGCGTATATGAGCACCAAACCCAACCATGACGTTATCACGTTTGAGCCCGATCATTTCCGAGAGGCGTAGGCCGGTCTGTACCGCGACGAGGGGAAACGCGTGATCGCGACGACCGAACCAGGTCAGCGGATCCGGTGCGGCAAGCAAGGCATCAACTTCTGGACGTGTCAGAAAGTTCACGAAAGCGCATGTGAATCGCTTGTTCGGGATCGCAAGCACACGTTGGATCTGCAAGGAGTGAGCCGGTGCTTCGAAAGCTGCATAACGAAAGAAGGAGTGGGTCGCAATAAGTCGCAAATTGCGACTGCAAACACTGACCCCTCGTTCTTTCTCCATAAGGTCCAGGAACGCTACGATCAGCGGAGCATCGATCTTTTCGAAAGTCAGACGCGATGAATGACTGACGGGATAGAAGGGTACTGCTCAATGCGAGTTGCTCCGATTGGATTATTCTATAAAGACCTTGATCAAGTGATCGAAGTTGCTCGCGCATCAAGTCTCTTGACGCATGGTCATCCAGCTGCACTGGCATCCGCAGCCGCAGCTGCCTTGATGGTTGCAACGGCTCTTACTGGCGCGAGCCCAGAAGATATCTTTGACGAGATTGGGAAACGCTGCTGTAATGAATCGAGTGATTTCAAGGCAAAATGGTCCATAATTCCCGCGCTTCTTTCAACGCCACCAGAGCATGTCCTTAAAAATGATGGATTAGGTGAAGGTTGGGTTGCCGAAGAGGCGGTAGCCAGTGCCATGTATTGTTTTTGGAGGTCCACTGATAGCTTTATCGATGCGATTCTTACTGCCATCAACACGGATGGCGATTCAGATTCCATTGGCACAATTACCGGTTCGGTTATCGGAGCCCGGCTGGGTATCGAGGCAATTCCCAAGAAATGGCGTACAACAGTTGAAGATTCAATATACCTGCATGATCTAGGAAGGAAATTGTGGCAAAATCGGTGTGAATAACATGCTACTACATATCAAAGCAATTTTTAGCACGATGTCAACGCGGATGGTATGCGATGCTTTCACTTTGATATACTCAGGATCATGCTAGACACTCCATATTCAGTAAGCCTAAGGAGTCCAATTCGATGAACGCAAAGATCTATGCACAGGCAAAACAGTCCGAGACATCAACCGTAACCTGGCCGGTATCGCGTCGTTATTTTATGGCCACGTCCGCTGCAATTCTCACTGGATTGTCCTCTCGTACCCTAGCTGATGTCGACTCAGAATCCGAGGATCTTATATTTTCATCGGCAATGTCAATATCAAGAGCTATTCGCGCAAAGCAAGTGTCTTCCGAAGAAATGGTCCGAGCATTCTTAGATCGGATCACTGCGGTGAATACAAAAATCAATGCCGTTGTCACCCTTGCCGATACTCAGGCTCTGCAAGAAGCTAAGAAGGCAGATTCCGAGCTGGCCCGAGGTTTATGCCGAGGTTTACTTCATGGTGTCCCAATGACCATCAAGGACTCCTTTGACACGGCAGGAGTCATCTCGACAGCAGGGACAATGGGAAGGAGGAAATTCATTCCGAACCACAACGCAACAGCCGTTAAACGACTACGTGCGGCGGGGGCTATCTTGCTGGGAAAGACCAATACACCTGAGCTGAAAATGAGTTATGATACCAGGAATCTGCTTTTCGGATTCACGAAGAATCCTTATGATCTCACGAAATCACCCGGAGGCAGTAGTGGCGGCGCAGCAGCGATTGTTGCAGCAGCGGGTTCTTCTTTCGACTTTGGAAGCGATACGGGAGGCAGTATTCGCGTTCCGTCTGGCTTTTGTGGCATTGCAGGCATCAAGCCAACCAGTGGATTGATGCCGCTTACCGGCCACATTATCCGGACCGGCCAAAATCTCGATGATTCGCTTACTCAAATTGGCCCGATGGCGAGATTTGTAGATGACTTGTTTCCATTGCTGCGTATTACAGCAGGGCCAGACGGTCGCGACCCAGCCGTTATCCCAATGCCCTTACGTGATCCGTCTGATGTTAAATTCGATGAGTTACGAATTGCTTTCCATACAGACAATGGCATTCAGCCGGCAACCTCCGATGTAGCTAGAGTTGTGAAGAAGGCAGTAACTACTTTGTCTGATACCGGATGCCAAGTTGAGGAAAGTTGCCCCAAGGCAATCTCTGGGCTATTGGAATTTTGGTTTCGCCTCAGCCTGGTCGACGGTGGTGCGTCGTTTCAAGAAATCTTAAAAGAGGCGGGCACAGAGCGTTGGGATCCACACATTGATTGGCATCGGCAAACCGGTCCGGTGTCTGGCGAGGAAGTTGGTCGTTTGTACCGTAAGTGGCAACAGTATAAAGCAGAGATGACTAAATATATGAACAGGTTCGATGTGATCGTCTGTCCGGTAAACGCCAAGCCTAGTTGGCCATCCGGCTTTGAGCTTAGTGAGCAGGACATTAGATGTTTTACCTACACAGCTGCCTATAATTATACCGGATGGCCGGCTGCCGTAGTACGCTGCGGCACCAGCGACGATGGTATGCCGATCGGTGTCCAAGTGGTATCGAAACCGTGGCGTGAAGATATTTGTCTGGCAGTAGCGAAATATCTTGAAACCGTACTGGGCGGTTGGAAAAAACCACGGATCTAGTGATAAGGGGACATCAATGGGGGAGGATACTGGCATTCGTGGTTTTCTTTCTATCCTTTTGCATTGTCGCCAAAGCACAACAAACACGCTTGCAAAACCTTAAGACGGAAAACCAGGAATTATCACAAAAGCTACAAGAAGTTTTGGAAGGTCTCGGAGAGCGACCTGAAATCATAAACAGTGTTGCATGTGTGCAACTTGGGCAGTCGGGTCTTATGTGGTCTGGAGCATATGGTCCAGATTACATCACCCAGTTTTACAAATGGAGGCAGAGGTTATTTACCCAACCTCAATGAGTGGAGTCGGAATGATGAACTCGCGAGTTCTTGTCTTTCTTGCCGCAGTTGGCTTCAGCTTCGCAATGCCGGCCGTCGCCGATGACGACGAGTTCTACCGCGGCATCAACGTCAACGGGGGGCCCGTTCGAATCGATGGTCGCCCATGGCAAGGAGACCGCTCGCCTCAATTCAAGTCCAACGACGTGGCCGTGGTGGCCGAGGGCCTCCAGCTGCGTCCAAACGCGGAGGGGGATCTCGCGGCGATGCTTCGTTCGTTCCGGTGGAGCCGCGAAGCGCACCTGCGGATCATCGACGTGCCGAAAGGGACATACTCGGTTGCGTTCTATCTGCTGGAGGACACCCAACCGCAGCGATTCGACGTGCAGATCGAGTCCCTCTCGGCGCTTGACGGCTACGAAAGCGGCCCAGCCGGCACATGGCGCAGGGTGGGGCCATGGACGGTCGAGGTGACCGACGGAACGATCGACATCACCAGCCGCGGCGGGGATGCCAACTTCTGCGGTATCGAGATCTGGAAGGGCACCACGACGAATGCCTCGAAGCTCCGAGCGAAGAAGCCACCTGTTTCACCGCTCGTGGGGCGTTTCGCGGACCAAAAACCGCGGATCGTGGTGATGACCGACATTGGTGGCGATCCGGACGATCAGCAGTCCTTTGTGCGATTCCTGCTCTACACGTGCGACTTCGACGTCGAAGGGATATGCACCGGTTTCGGCCATGGCCATTACCAGAACACGCGGCCCGACCTGTTGCATCGAGGCGTCGACGCCTATGCCAAGGCGTTCGAGAACCTCCGCCGGCATCGGCCCGGCTTCCCGACGCCCGAGCTACTGCGAAGCCTGATCAAGGACGGCCACAACGGCGACCCTCACTTGGTCGGCCCGGGCATGGATTCGGAGGCGTCGAACTGGATCATCCACGTTCTCGAAGAAGACGACCCGAGGCCGGTGTGGTTCTCGATCTGGGGTGGCCCGCGCGAGCTGGCTCAAGCGATCTGGCGGATGGATCAGTCCAAATCGAAGGAGGAGCTGGCCCGGATCAAGCAGAAGATCCACGTACACTCCATTGCGGACCAGGACCGCACAGCCGGCTGGGTGAAGCAGCATCATCCCGACGTCTTCTGGATCTACTCGCAGGACGTGTTTCGCGGCATCTATGCGGGCGGCGATCCGTCGCTCGTCTCTCCAGAATGGCTGCGGCAGATCATACTCGGAGGACACGGACCGCTGGGCGACGTCTATCCGCCCGACGCCGCAGGAAAGAAGGGCGTCAAAGAGGGTGACACGCCGTCGTTTCTCTACGTGGTCCGCAACGGCCTGAGCGACCCTCAGGCACCGAGCTGGGGCAACTGGGGCGGCCGCTTCCGCTATCGCGGCGGTGGAACCGAGTACGTTGACGCAGTCGACTCATGGAAGGGTGAGAAATCGTCGTTGGCCACCGTCTACCGCTGGCGCGAAGCATTTCAGAACGAGTTAGAGACTCGGATGGACTGGTGCGTGCAACCTCCATCGAAGGCCAACCATGCCCCTACAGCCGTCTGCAACGGCCATGGGGGCGTCGCGACGATCGAGATTGAGGCGGCGTCGGGATCCAACGTGATCCTCGATGCCGCCGGATCACACGATCCAGACCGTGACGACCTCGCTTGGAACTGGTGGGTCTATCCCGAACCATCCGGATTGAGCAAAGACGTGCCGATCGAGAATGCCCGGGCCCGCCAAGCAACACTCCGTGTTCCCGACCAAGTACGGGGACAGACGCTGCACGTCATCCTCGAGGTGACCGATTCAGGCCAGCCGTCGCTGACTAGCTACCGGCGCGTCCTCATCCACTGCCGCTAAACGGGTGCGCCGAGAAACGAAGACGAGGCCGTGCTATCTAGCGCTGCCGATAGGGATATCGTGTAAATTGTCCCTTCGAAAAACATTCCGCCCAGATGGTCACTGTGGCCGATGTACGGGCCGCGGAGCGGATAATCATCATCCATTGGCAATCCGTGCTTCACAGCCTGCAACTGTCCGTTCATGTAAAGACTCAGTTCGCCGTGATCATACGTGGCCTGCAGATCGTACCATTGGTCCGCGACAAGCGGCTGGCCGCGGACCGCCCGCCAGCCCCCCCCCTGCTGCCGAAAATAGGCGTGAGGCGTGCCGCTTGATTCCACTTCCAGGGCGAAACGGTAGGAATCCACGATGGGCCGCCGTGTGGCATCATCGGCGTCCAGCTTCAACCAAGCCGCTACGCTGAACGACGTACCGCCCTGGAAAATGCTGGCAACGGGTTCGGTGCTTCCATCAACGTACTGATCCTTGCCGTTCAGTCGAAGACCAGCGGAGCTTTGAATCGGTTGGCCGACCAACACCGGATCATCCGCCATATCTTCTTCCCCATCGACAAACCGCCAGGTGCGGCTGAGCGGCACAAGCTCGACGTTGACATTGCCTTCATATCCGCCGGCAGGCAAAATTTCCACCGTATTGGTCGACAGGATTTGTGCAATTCGTTCGTTGACCAAATACAAGAGATGGATTGGCTTTGCATTGTTGTCAATATGGATTGAGCGGACCCGAGGGGCCGGCGAGTCCGACATGAGCGCCGTGAAGATGTGATCGGATCCCAAGGCAAATCGCTCGCCATCCAATTCCACAAAGTCCCCCGCGCTACCGTCGATATCGAACAAGACCAGCGGCATCTCCAAGGTCGCCCGGGTTCCGCTGGGAATGGTGATTTTCAGGCGAGGCGACACCGATGGACTACGCCCGACAATGGTGGAAAGTTTGCGACAGGAGAAGGCAGGCCCCAAGGTCATTTGTGCCCCAGGAGGGAGTTGAAAGTAAAGGTCCCGCCAAGTGTGCTCGACATCTTGGATACATACGTCACAAATGCTGTTGTTATCCGTTGTGTAAAAGAACGAAGCCATGCGAGCGCTGTACACGTACGGATTATCGGAAACCGGGTGAAGTGGTGACCGTACCAGGTGAGGGCTCGCCGCCAATTCCTCGACACCGGCAACATCTCCCGACGGATTATAATAAAAGACGCGGAGATCGGGATCGTACATTTCCCATCGCGTTCCGGTGTATACTTCCGGAACCACATGCCTGTTGAGTAGCCAGACTCGAGCGTCATAGCCCATTTCCCTCCAGATGAGCACCAGGGCCGATGCCGCATCGTCGCAGAGCCCGAATCCCAGCGAGTTCACGTATAACACGGGGTCATGGATCCAGAATTGACCTGTGAGGGAGTAGTCGTGCGTATGCATATCAAGCATGAAGTAGTAGGCACGCATATAATCCGGGGGATTGTCGAGCGGCGTTGGCCACTGGCGAATTTGCCGGAGGATAACAGTAATATTGCGGCCTAGATTTCCGTTCAGCTGCATTTCGAAATGCGCGGTCGCTGCCCCATGATTTGTAATCTGAATGCCATAGCTCTCCGGATCTACATTGTCCGGGGGCGATAACTGCCAGATCATTCGGGCATTGCCGAGAAACGTGGGACGGAGCGGACCGTACACGACGCTTTCATCGTTTCGAGCCGTTTCATTTACCGACTGGACCGTTTCTGGCGCCGCGGATGGGGTCGAGATCTGCGGACCGATATCGACGGTAATCGGAAATTCATCGCCCCCCTCCGGTGTTGCCGAAAGGAGTATACGCGGTTCCAGAAATTCAATAGACAGCTTCCGGTGCACGAATTCTTTTTCCTCGCTACGTCTCTTTCTTATTCTACCGAATCGGTCGGGCGTCTTTGGGAACATTTGCAGCCCCTAGCAGTTTTTCTTTGTTATGCTAGTCCGGGTATGCTGATTCTCTAGAAGTGCAGCGTCAGCCGAAGAGAAGACACCGCCCCGCTGCTCACTCCTCAAGACGGCGACTCGGAAGTGAGCATTGCCCAGAAAGATCCCAAGATTGTTCGGTACGAAAGGCATTGGCACGTTTTCATGACGGTCAAATTGCCGGGCAGAACCGCCATCGAATATTGCGGGTTCGATCGATGGGAAGATGCCGATAAGGCCCCGAGGACGATTTTGAAAACGACCGGCAGCCGGTACTACGGCTCACCGCAGATCTTATATTTCAGGCCGCATGAAAAGTGGTATTTCATCTACCAGATGAGTGCCCAGAGTCAAGAAGATGTGGTTTGGTGGCTCGGGATTCTGATGTTTGCGAGAACATCTCCTGTTCAAAATGGACAGCCA
>JAFGFZ010000462.1 GCA_016930815.1 Pirellulales bacterium
ATGCGACATTGTACTTGCGATTCGGATCGTGCGAATGGTATCAATGACACAGGAGTTGCCGCGCAGGGCGATTCCACGGCCTATGCTGGTGATATCGGATATTTTAATTCCCACCAGCCAGAAGCATCCCTGCAGTCATTACGGACCGCCCCTCTTGCCTATTTTATCGCCAGCATCCGGCCATCACCGGTATGCAGAGCGCGGACATGGTCCCCTTATATTTGGAATGCGTTCGAAATATCTGGACAATCATGCCCAACGCGGCAGAGCCGCAACGAAGTGTAGGCGGGTCTCTCCGAGACCCGCGATGCCACCTCATCATAGCCTCCTATAAGATGCGTGCACCATGCGTGCATCTTACACGGTAAGGCTCTAGCGCGGCAGAGCTGCAATTAAAAAGGACCTAAAGGACTTAAAAGACCAAGGATACTATTGAAATGACATACTAACTCGCGCGCATCGTGCGGGCATGCTACAGACTAAGACTCACGCATGTTGTGGCCGGTCTCCCGACCGGCCACAGACGTCTTGATCCGCTTTGCTCTTCGACTAGACCAACGGGGACTTCCCCAAATTCCCGATGTGCTATCCTTGTCCTAGTTCATATTTTAAAAACCGAGCGGTCACGACCTCGATCCCTCGCGAGATGGCCTCCATCATCCGATCCAGTTGATTCATGGTGATGCAGAATGGGGGCATGATGACGAGTGTATCACCGAGTGGCCGGATCCAGATCCCGCGATCGAGGACATCTTGGCAAACACGCCATCCCATTTGATCGGCCGAGGGATAGGGTTGGCCAGCCGGCTTGTTTTGGACCAATTCAACCGCGGCCATGAATCCAGTTTGCCGGGCATCGGCGACATGGGGATGTTTGGCGAGCCGGCTGAGATGGACACCAAGCCGGGCCATTTTGGGGACCAACTGGCGGAGTGTCCCTTCTTCTTCGAACAATTCAAGTGATGCCAATGCGGCAGCGGCAGCAAGTGGATTACCGCCATAGGTATGCCCATGAAAAAATGTCTTCTTTTCCGATGCTCCTCCAAGAAATGCCTTCCAAATTTTCGTGGATGCAATGGTTGCGGACATCGGGAGATACCCACCGGTCAGACCTTTTCCCAAACAGAGGATGTCCGGCACGACCTCCTCCTGCATGCAAGCGAACATGGTTCCCGTCCGGCCAAAACCGGTTGCTACTTCGTCTGCGATCAGGAGGACATGATATTGCGTGCACAGATTTCGCACGCCTTGAAAGTAGCCTGCCGGATGCATGATCATGCCAGCGGCACCTTGAACGAGTGGTTCCATGATCATCGCCGCAATTTCGCCAGACTGGTTGGAGAGGACTTTCTCGAGCTGTTCGAGATAATAGGCCGCCGCAACATCGCGGGAGATCCCTTGTGGCAAACGTCGGGGATCCGGCGATGGAACTCGAACAACTTCAAATAGGAGCGATCGATACAGCGCATGGAAAAAATCAATGCCTCCAACACTCACACTACCCAAAGTATCTCCGTGATAGGCATCACCGAGTGCGATAAATTTCGTTCGCTCCGGTTCGGGTGTTTCACATTGCCGCCAATATTGAAAGGCCATCTTCAACGCAACTTCAACGGCACACGCTCCGTCGCTGGAGAAGAAGACATGGTCCAAACCTTCGGGCAGCAGCTCGCTCAGCCGCCGCGCAAGTCGAATGGTTGTTGGATTGGATACTCCAAGGGATGTGCAATGTGCCACCTCACTGAGCTGCCGGCGGATGGCCTCATCGATTTTGGGGTGCCGATGCCCATGGACATTGCACCATAGGCTACTCACTCCATCGAGATATTCACGACCCCGGATATCAACCAGCGTCGCCCCGTAGGCCCGCTCGATAATGAATGGCTCGTATCCGGCCATCTGTGTGAAACCGTGCCAATAATGATGGCGATCCCAGTCGAGCAGCTGTTGTTGGGTGGGTTGGGGCATGTTCGGAAAGAGCAAGATAAGAAATGGTAATCCATTCACCAGGCAATCGACACCCCGGAACCCGGTTTCGCATTCAGCATGGCAGCCGCGTTTTCCTCCACCACGGCGAGCTCAAGCTGCCCACTGGAACCAAACAACGCGATGAGTGTCCTGGGGGGTTGGTCACTGTAGGTTGTGGACAGGCCATGGATTGTCTGGCCTTCACAATGGATGGTAATCGAACCGTCCCGCGGTGCGCCGGAGAGCACCGCCTGCGTGATATTCGTGATGAGGTTTCCAAATCGATCGACGGCAATGACTTCGCCATCGACCGAATGCGGCGTGCGGCGGACCTCCGGCCACGCGAGATCCGCCAGCTTCGCCGTTGCCGGGCCCAGTGCTTCCGGTACCAAGCCCAAACTGAGATGAGCTGCTACCGGCGCCATGATATCCCGGCCATGAAATGTTGCCGAACCATGGGGCAGCCAATATTCTGAATTGGTTATTTGAATGATCTTAGACGGTGGATGCTCAACCGCCAAGAGCCCAAGCAATCCATTGTCCGGCGCGATGAACCGATGACTGGCCATCTCCGCGTACACAATGGACCGCGATGAACCAACACCGGGATCCACCACGGCAATATGAATCGTTCCTTCCGGAAAGTAAACTGCTGTTTGACTCAAGATCCATGCCCCACCCGCAATATCATGGGGGGGAACTGCATGGGAAAGGCTCACCACGCGGGCGGACGGATTGATGGATAGAATGACCCCTTGCATCGCCCCAGCATACGGGCTCCCCTCGCCGAAATCCGTGGTCAGTGTGATCAGGGAATTTTCCATGCCGTTTTTGATTCGCAATGCAACCGATGCGGCCAACGCTCTATCATGATCCAGCGTGAAGAATAGAATACAACATGGATATCCGTATCCACAAGCACTAAGCCCGGCATTTTCATAATGCCGGGCTTTTTCGCCATCACGATTCTTTTGAAGCGTACCACCACTCAAGTAAGCGCTAGACTTTCAATCTTTCCAAAAGTTGGCCGCGAAGTGCCAGTAATCCTTCCACGATCTCGCCGCACCGGGCACTGATCTCATTGGTATCCCACCGGTCATCGGGCTTGGAATAGAGTTCGACCACGGCACTCGCTTCGGCAAGTGGTGGATGCTTCGATTCGGCATCCATGGACCGTAAATACCAGTCGTTGGTTCGAATCCCCATTTCGCCAACGTGGTTCACCAAGAGCAAAGCATCGCGCCACGGAGTCAGGTCACTCGAAAGGAAAGGCATCAGGCTATGACCACAACTCCAATGAGAATCCGAAATGGCCAGGCCGCACCAATCGGCAATGGTCGCGCCGATATCACTTACGGAGACAAGCGCGGCGGAGCGGGCTGGTATTTCATATTGGTTCCCTGCACGCATCAACAAGGGAATGTGAATATTCTCCTCGAATAAAGTCCTGTCAACCGGGCCCAACGGCGGGTGTTCGCCGAACGACAATCCGCGGCAACCGGCCAAAATCAAGAGCGTTGAGTCCCACGTGCCAGTCGACTCCAAGGCCTCCAAGACGAACGAAATGTCCGCGTCCAAATCCTCCACATCCAACGCATAGGAAACAGGATCCCGCGCTCGATGATCGGGCCAGCAATGAGCCAAAACTCCCATGTGAATCCAGAGGAACCACGGTTGATCCGAGATACCTCCCCCTCCCATACCGCGATGGGTAGTCAACCAGTCGGCGGACGACAGACCCAGAGGCCCAGGCCCAGGGGACCGGACCTGTGCATCAGACGCCCGGTCCATTGCAACGGGAACAAGAATGGTTTCATCAAAACTACCGGCACCATTCCAAGAAGCAATGAACGGATCCTCGGTGATCAGAGCGGTCGTATACCCGGCTCCCTGGACTGCATTCGGCAAGGAAAAAGGTAAAAGATTTTTCCGGGTTGCGCAGGCAGGATGCACCCCATTCCAGGCAGCGCGATAAAAATCGGCAACATCCGGTGATTCACAAAAAGCAAAATCAAAGATAAGCGATCGCGAGGCCAGCCGGTCCAATGCGGGAGTCTCACCCTCCGAATTGCCATACGCTGTTAAAACATCCACTCGCAAACAATCGATTGCCAGAACTAATACATTTCGGTTCGCATTCTCGGCCATAGGACACCAGGGGGTCTTTCATCATGGTATCGGAACCGGAGCCTCCCATTGCGGACTCAGTATACCGCGGCGCAAGCCGGCATGTCAGGCTTGGCTTCTTTGAGCCCAGGCAATCCGTATCGCCCAGAGGAGAAAAGTTATGTTCCCAACGACGTAGCGACGGAATAGACGCCTCGGTTCTTTGCATAGCCGATAGCTCCATTCCATGCCAAGCACCTGGAGCAGATGGGGCGCCCGCGGGAATCGCCCCGCTAAAAAATCAAGAATGGCGCCTCCATTCACAATGAGACATGGGTGAATCAGATGGTTTCGCAAGTCGATGGCAATCGCTTCCTGTTTGGGCATCCCCATCCCGAGAATCACAAGGTCCGCGGGTTCTCTCTGCAGGATTTCCCGATAGAGGGCCGGGTCCTGGTAGCCATTGCAGACCACCGTCACCGGAACTCCCATGGTTTGCAGCCGGTTCTCAGCCCGGCTCAACCACGGTTCCTGCGTCCCGAATAGTGCGACTGTGGAACCTTGGAACCTGGAGACAATGCGGGGGATGAGGTCCGTGCCGTTGAGATTGATACCCGCGGGCCGACTCAACCATTTAAAAAGAGTTGCCATCCCCGACCCATCACGCAGGAGGATGTCCGATTCCATCAGGTGGCGCCGGAAATGGATATTTTTTTTGGCCAGATTCACCGCGTGCGCGTTGACAAAAGACAGGATCGTCGGGGACCTAACCGTGGAAAGCCGATCCAACAGGGCATCGACCTGCGATTCCTCACGACAGATCCATATCCGGTTGATCAGTTCATTTAATGAATCCACGGGTAGAGCCATTGTCGCTTTTTTCCGGATTGTTCATGTGGCAACGGACCATCCCGGTGTATCGCTTTGGGGCGCATGCACGGCGGAGTCTGGAGCCCATTTTCTGACGACCGGGACTTGGGAGGATAGAACACGCGGATACAACGATGTTGTGACTCCGGCGAAGAAGAACAGCATCATGTGTTCCGCCGGAGAAAAACTCAGGTCATGAAACAGGGCCGAACCGAGATACGTTGTTTCAACGGCCAGCATGAAGACACCATACCTGCGAATCCAGATCGGTAATGAAGATGCTCTTGCCATACGCCATGCGGACAATCCAATCGATGTAAGGACCGCAAGAAAGAGCGCTAAACCCACGATCCCCGTTTCCGTCAGAACACTGAGAATTGTATTATGATGATGAAGATTCCGGATGGAGTTCAGTTCCATCGGTTGGCGCCGATCGTTCAGGTAGGGCAGTTTTTTATCATAGAACCGGCCAAATCCACATCCGAAGATCGGATGGTCCTTGAACATTTGCCAGGAGACATATGCGAAACTCTTCCGTTGATGCACTGAATGGCGTGTATCGCTGGCTGTGTGATATTGATCTCTCTGGAAACTAACAATGCGGTCCCATTGCGCGGGTACGATTAGGATGGCCGCGGCCATGATCCCACCCATGGCAAGATACCGCCACGTACCGCGCAGCGAGAATAAGAGCACAATCAATGCAGCACCGGCCGCTCCGAGCCAGGTGGATCGAGTGTAGGTGACGAACACAGCTGGCACAAACAGAGCCAACAGTCCGTAGGTACCAAGGCGCGCGAACCGGGATCCATCGGCCCCCCGGTACCATAATGCCAGGCCCCCTACAGTCAGGTAGATCCCCATACTGGCAGCCATCAGCATGGGCCCTCGCGCGCGGCCAAAATGGATCCCGATGGTTGGATCGGCAATATAACGTGGCCAAACGGCCCACCACTGTTGCGTGATTTCAGCAAACGCTGTCACAACCAGCCAGATCCCAAAAGATCCGAACACAGCCGTCACCATGCGAAGCTGGCGCCGGTCGATGTGGCTCTGCTTCGCGATCCAATAGAGGGCAAGGGGAATCCAGTAGCTAGAAATCAATCGCCATGTTGGAGATCCACCATCAGGCACGTTGAGTGGCCGAAGATTCAGCATCGTACTGGCTGACAACACCCCCACGAGCGCAACCAGGAACCAATCCGTGGCCGTCCAGGGTTTGATACTGAATGCGGGTGTCTTCCATTGCCACGCCGCGGCGATCACCAGACCAACCAAGAAGATTCGATCGATGGTGAGCGGCACGGGTCCTATTCGAAAATGCGCGAAATGGTGACCAAAGATATAACCTACCAAGAGAAAGAGCGTGCACCCAAGAAGTACGGAACCTCGCCGGACCAGCACGGCGGACCAGATCAGTCCAACCAGAATCGTAATGATCACCAGGAATGTCATTTTTCAGAGACTTCAAGCTGGTCCCGCGTGGCAACCTGTTGGCATGCTTCGTGGAGTGACATTCCGTGGAACAAGCCAAAGGTGCCCATGTCGGCGGTGGGGAATTCCGCAAGGTCTTGCTGTCTGGTCGTCGTGACGGTGCAGTCCATCTGAGAGACGATCTCGTTGTCCGGCACATCGTCCAAGAAAGGCTTGCCTTGCCCTGTGGGTGTTTCGGCGTGGGGCCATTTGGGGGGCCCGTCGAAAGGCTCCCTTGTCGCAGACCGGTCCAGATGCTGCTGAGGCATGGCAGATGATAGTTCGGGGAATAGGAATAGCAGGCCCATTCCAAAAACGAATCCACCAATCAAACCAGTTCCGGCAACAACGGCCCTTCCGGGACCAACGGGATTGACACCCGTTTCAGGTCCGTCGATCCGCTGGATCAGACTTGCAGCACGAGCACTTGTCTTGGCGGCTTGCGCATCGGCCAGGTCATTCCGGGCCGCTTCCGCCAGCTTGGTCCGGTTCTCGTTCAGAGCGATCAGATTCGAATAATTCGCCCGGAGTTGGGCGAGACGTTCCAATCTTGACTGGCCTTCACGCAACTGTTGTTCCATGGCCGCGACCCGATCCGTATTCAGTTGCAGAGAAACTCCCACACCCTGGATGGCTGTCTCAATTTCCTCACGCAAATGATGTCGGATTTCCGCCTCCGCCTCTTGGGATGCTAGAACCGACGGATGATTCGCGGATCGGGTTCCAAGGAGGCCGGCGGTTACTAATTGGGCATCAATCAATCCCTCTTTCAATCGCCGGAGGGCAGGTTGTGAAGACAATAAAATGTCTGGGGTGGCAATCAGTGCGTCCGGATCTTCGCGCACGGCATGCAGAAGTTCAAGCAGTTCTTCATCTTGATGTTGGCTGGTTTCGTGCAGCCTTTTGGCATCTTCGGTCGAAAGAAGCCTGAGACGAAGATCACTGTATGCCGATGGGGATGTCTGGAGCATACGCAATTCCGTGAGATCGGCACCCACTTCCGCTTCGAACGCCGCGAGTTCCTCCGTTGCAGATGCGAGATTGGTTTCAGCAACAAAACAGGCGTCTTCCAACTCGTCAATCATGCTCTGAGCGCGGTTGTCGCGGAGATTACGGAATTGGGCATCGAGGTGTTTGTGGATACAGTTCACCAACTGCAATGCCCGCTTGCGGCTCTCGGCGCGGACTGCCAGGTAAAACACTTCCGTCATTCCAAACTCGGCCCCACCTGGCGGCAGCATCCGGATTTGACCTCGGAAGTCATCGATTGCACGCTCCGTGGGCCATGCCTTGCCTGACCGCCAATTCGATGGTGGGCCAACTTCCTTGAGGGTCGCCTCCACGACACTCTTGCTTTTGGCCAGTTCCAAGACCGTTTCCTGGAGTGTTTTCATCTCCGACAGGCTGGCGAACCTCCCCGGCTGATGGGATTGGCCTCCCATGGCTGTCTCTCGCACAATCAATGCCTGGGAGGCCTCCCAATAACGAGGCATTCCAATCGCAACCGCGATACCCAGCACACCTCCAACAACCGTTGGAATCAACCAGAAACGGCGGCCTTGTATGAACAGTCGCATCACATCTCGTGGACGGAGACTTTCCGAATGGGTGGTTTTCATAGTTTCTATGCCATACTCCAGTATCAAGCGACCGCCAACCAGAACACCGCGCAAAGGACCTCGCAATTACCTGAGGGTGTCCGGGAATTCGATACGCTGGAATTTGCGGTTTTCGGGAGGGCGAGGCTCCTGCCGAGCCGCATGCCGGTACTA
>JAFGFZ010000070.1 GCA_016930815.1 Pirellulales bacterium
AGCCCGAAAAACGTTCCGAGCACTATGGCACGGATCCGGCAGATGAAGTGCAGGGATTCGATCCGGACGGCATGAAGGACTTGCGAGTCTGGGTGGAAAAGCTCAAAAAGAATCAAGACCTGCCTGCCGGCGTGGTTCCGCCCGATGTCCTGCGGTTGCGAACCTTGGGTCCAGGTCTCATTTTTGGAGGCCGACCAATCGATCTGAGCAAAATGCCCGGAAATTTATCGATCAATATTTCCAAGAAAAATGACGAGCCGGCGAAGATCAAGATACAGCAGGATGACAAAACCTGGGAATTCATCGGTGATGATACCCAAGCCATCAAACAGCTACCGGACAAGATCCGGAAGTTTGTCGAGCAGATGCTTGGGGAAAGAACGAATTACACGCTCCAAGCCGATAAGCTCAGACTCGATATTCCAGAAAATTTGAAACATGTCCAGATACCTCAGCTTCATCTAGACGCTCTGAAACTTTCCAAAGAGAAGGCTTCTGAACTTTCGGAGGATCTCATGGAACGTATTGAAGAGATGGAAAAGAAAATTGAGCAACTTCATCAAGATATTCGCCAGCTCCATGGCGATGATGATGATGAGGAGGAGTAGAAAGCAGTTTCAAAACGATCGTTGAATCACTCGTTGAGTCATCCTTATCTCGGATAATTCACGATTCAGAGAATCGCGGAGCTGTTTGAAGCTGCTTCCAGAAAGAATTTTACTTTGCCCCCCAACACCAGGCCGGATCGTATCTCATCTCTTTTTGCGTGAATACGATCCGGCCGTTCTATTGCGCTTGGATCGCCGGGGACTGGCTCATTTTTCGGCCCATTTTGGCCTTTCCGCCAGTTCGTGCGTGAAGGCCGAAAATGGGTATCTGTCCATTTTAAACATAAGGAAACAAAGAAAACGGAGGAAGCGTTTTCTGGAAGAGTTCTCTGTTTCCTCGGCCCCCTCCGTTGACGCACTGCCTATTGGCTCCTGAGAGGACATTCGCCCGTTGGTCGAAGCGACTCGCATGGCGGAGTATGCCAGAAAAACCGAGTCAGTGCGGAACCGGGCATGGAATGACGATGGCCGATATGAGGGCGATTGCCGCAGTCTCGATTCGGAGTAACCGCGGGCCAAGATCCAAGACCGACCAGCCGGCATCCTTGGCCAGCCGGATTTCCTCGTCGGTGAATCCGCCTTCCGGGCCAATTGCCAGGATCATATTTTGGCATGGCCCCGAATTTTCCCGGAGTTGGGTTCGAACGATGTGCGTTGAGGCTTGTGAAGCCGATGCCGATTCCAACGCCGGCCCACAATTCTTGGCGAATGCTCTATCATTTCGCATTGATCTCGGATGCGCAACCAGCCGTTGTGGATCTTCAACGCGCACCACGTGATCCCATGGTTGTGGTGCGGTTATTTCCATCAGGAGATTCCGTCCACATTGCTTCGATGCTTCGATCACGGCACGTTGGAGTCGGTTGATTGCAGACGCGGTTGGCCGCGCAACGGACCGCTGTGTCACGAGTGGGACCAATTGGCGAACGCCCAATTCGACTGCTTTCTCGACGAGCCATCGTTGCCGCTCACCTTTCGGAAGCGTGACGGCGAGTGTCAATTGGAACGGCAACTCGCGATCGACAGCGTTTCGCTTGAGGATGGTGCATGTAACATCCGTCCGCCCGCAGCGATCCACACGCGCAAGATATTCGGCTCCCCGGCCATCGAACAGGATGATTGAATCGCCCGGGGTCATTCGCAATACGTGCAACAGGTGATGGGCTTCCTTCCCTTCGAGAAGAATCTGGTCGTCCTGGATGGGGGAATTGGCGAAGAATCGGTGGGGCATGATGGAGTCTCGATGGTTGCCACATGGTGATTCCCGGCCGCGCCGGTTCCGCCGGGTGCTAGCGCGTCTGTTTTCTCACTCTCGTGCCGGGCCGCTCGACCCGCATTCAAGTCCACAGACCGATTATACCGATGACGAGGATGAGAGGGGCTATTACCGCGATGGGGATCGGACTGCGCTGAATCTCCGTCCGCGGCCAGTTTTGCCGTTTATTCTTGGAAGGAGCCACAATGTACCTGTCACATTGGGGCCTGACCGAATCGCCATTTTCTGGGAATCGAGATGCCCAGTCGTTTTACCGGGCGCCGCCCCAGGAGGAGGCCTTGGCGAGGCTCCATTTCCTGGTCGATCAGGGGCAACGGCTTGGCCTGCTATGCGGTCCGAGAGGCTCCGGGAAATCTCTGCTTCTGGACGTTTTTGCAAACGAGATGCGACAGTGCGGCCGGAAAGTTGCCGTCACGTCCCTCTTGGGCCGATCTCCGTGTGAACTTCTATGGCATGTCGCGGCCCAAATCGGCGCGCCGCCAGATCGGGACAAGGATTTGCCGGCCTTGTGGCAGTCCGTGGCCGATCGGATCGCCGAAAATCAATGGCAACAAATCCATACCGTCCTTCTCGCCGATGATGCGGATGAGGCCGGGCCAGAGATCCTGGCGACACTCAACCGGCTTGTTCAAATGGATCCGATACCCGGTGCCCGATGGACGATGGTTCTGGCAACCGCCACCCACGGCTACAAGCGGCTGGGAGAACGACTCATCGATCGGTCCACATTGCGGATCGATCTGATGCCATGGCAACCACAAGATACAATCGATTATATCCAGCGGACTCTATCGGCCGCCGATTGCGAACCATCCATCGTTGCGAAGGATGGGCTCGCCAAACTTCATGAACTCGCTGAAGGAATCCCACGTCGTATCAATCGCTTGATCGACCTCGCTCTCGTTGCCGGTGCTGGTGGGCAACTCAGTCAAGTTGATGCAGAGACCATCAAAACGGCGGCTGAGGAACTCGTGATACAATAGTCGTATTCTCACCGGCGAGATTACGGGGAGGGTTTTCCTGGGTTGGGGCACGATCGGAAGACCGAGCCGCAACGGGTTCCCCTTAGGATTCTTCACGTAGTTCGTTCTTTTCCCATGCTACCGGATAGCACAGGCCGCATCGATTGGATTCGGTGAATGGCATCACCCATTTATCGTGTTAATCACAGCCCCCATTGGATCCTATCCGTGTCATTTATCATGTAGAATAGAGTATGGAGTAACTCCCCTCGTTGTAGGAAATATGGATTGGACCGGGTGAATGGGATTATTCGCTCGGTGCATCAAGCGCCAACCCGCCCGATCTCATCCGCAACACGATTCACGTGGAATCGATTGGGCCGGAATTTGACTACAGTATCAAGGGGACAGTATACTAATTACCAAATCAGCGGTGTCCGAAACCATCGCTGATCGAGCGAGCTTTTCGAATCAATACATACCGACGCGCGCCAAGCCCGCAACCCAAAGGGGTTTGCAAACATGTGCGCACCACGCGCGCATGTTACAGACGAAGACTCTAAAAACCCATCCCAGAACTGGGGAAGCAATCCAAATGTCCATGATCTTCGAGAGACTTTCAAAATCAGCCTGAGGAGGCACATGATGTCCAGACAACTTGTGCGAACCACCTGTGCGTCAATGATCTGTTGTATGATGCTGTGTGCAATTTCCCTAGCGGAGGATGCCAGTACCCCAAGTCCTGAGACACCATGGGAGTTGAAAATCGAGAATATCCTTGATCAGAAATTGACGGAATCCATGGATTTCGTGGAAACTCCTCTGAGTGATGTGATTCATGTTCTTAGTGAAAACTACCATGTCCCGATCCTGCTCGACCATCGCGGGCTCGACGAACTCGGTATTTCAGGGGATACGCCGGTCACAGTCCATGTGAGTGATATCTCACTTCGCACCGCCCTTCGACTCATGCTACACGAGTTGGAATTGACGTACGTTCTGAAAGATGAGGTTCTCCTCATCACAATTCCTGAGATGGCCGAGGAGGAACTGATCACACGTGTTTATCCGGTTGGTGATTTAGTCAAAGTTTATCCATGGCAAAAATCCAATGTATCCGCGAAGCCCGAATTATCGGTTCCAGTGATCGGACCGCCGCAGCCAGAGGGGCCCAGTTCGAACGGGCCGATTTCAAACCAAGTCCTCGGCCAATTCGTTGAGGGGATAGGAAACGTTGGGCACGAACGCTTGCTTTCCAGTCAAGGAGGAGTAAGATCGAACGGCCTTGATACAGTCATCGAACTGATCGTTATGGTTATCGCGCCGAATACATGGGATGAAGTTGGAGGCCCGGGAAGTATTGGAGCGCTCACTCCGGATTTGATGATCGTGAAACAGACCCGAGATATTCATGCGGAATGTGCCGCATTGTTATCCATGCTTCGTCAAATTCCTCCCGTGCACGAACAAGAATTGGGTAAGGTCTACTCGTTTGATCAGCAGGGCACAGCCGAGGAAAGGCGGATCAAACAGGTGCTCGAGGAACGGGTTACTTTGGAGTTCGTCGAGACACCGCTGACGGCAGTCATCGATCAGATCGAACAAAAACACAATATCAAGATCCAAATCGATCAAATGGGCCTGGAAGAACTTGCTATCTCAGCGGACGCGCTAGTTACTTGCAAGTTCGAGAAGATGACGCTCCGCACAGCCCTGCGATGGATCCTCCGGGATTTTGAGCTAAGGTTCATCATCAAAGATGAGATCCTTTATATCACCACTCCCGATGCTTCGGCGGAGGCACTCACCACGATCAGCTATCCTGTGGGAGATCTGATTGGCCGCAAATACGCAGACGATGGCTCCATTGTCGAACTCGATTTCGATAGTATCATCCAGGCTGTCATGATCATCCAACCCGAATCATGGCGTTATTTGGGTGGGTGGGGAGCCATCGTTCCATTCCGCCAGCGCGGATTGCTCGTGGCATACCAGACCCAAGAAGTCCACGAACAAATCGTCGACCTGATCGCTCAGATGCGGGCGGCTCGCGAGAAAACGGGTTACAAGCCCTCGATCGTCCAACCTGATCCGAGTGAGGTCGTTGTCCGGAGATATCACTGGCCCGAGTGCGAAGAGAAAGATCATGAAAAGATATCGCAATTCCCTCCAAGGGATGCAATTGAACCAGTCATTCGCAAGATCGTTGATCAATCTGCGGGCCAGAACCCGGATGTTAAGGATTCGTACATTGTTTTTCTGCCCGACCGGATTGTTGTCCGTGATCGCCGGGATGTTCAGGCGAGGATCCAGCAGTTTCTTGATGAACTAGGCGGACCGGATATCTCGCAGTCGTCGGATGTCACGGATGGTAAACTCCGCGGTGGCGGCGGGATGTTCTAATCGCGGTCCTGAAACATTGTGTCATATTTTCTCCATGGGCACGCGTTATGTTCATCGGTTCGACTCTGATTCTTGATACATTTGCTGAAGCTTTTGGCATGCGATACACGCGGCTGATCGTGACCGCATTCGATCGATATTGGCTCGACGCGGCGGTGCGGGAGGTGACCGGGTATGCCTCGAGTGTCATCGCCTGCGATGCCGAAGCGGGCGTTGAACAGTATCTCGATCCAGACCAGACACCCGACGGCCGGCCTGGAGCGGCGATACTACTCTTTGCCTTCTCGACGGAAGCCTTGGCGAAAGCCGTGCCGAACCGCACTGGCCAGTGCCTGATGACTTGCCCATCGACGGCCGTCTATAACGGTTTGCCCGATGCACCTGAATTGATCCCGCTCGGAAAACATATCCGCTATTTCGGAGATGGCTATCAAAAGAGCAAAAAACTGGGAGAGGTACGATACTGGCGGATTCCTGTCATGGATGGTGAATTCCTCGCCGTGGAGAAAGTCGGTGTTGCGAAAGGTGTCGCCGGGGGGAATATCATACTCCAGGGCACATCCCAACAGGCCGCATTGGCTGCGGCCCGGCGCGGGAGTCAAGCCGTTGCGGCATGCCAAGGGGTGATCGGGCCGTTTCCGGGCGGTGTTGTCCGCAGTGGCAGTAAAGTGGGTAGCCGGTACAAGGGTCTCATCGCATCCACAAACCATGCCCACTGCCCGACCCTCCGTGGTCGTGTCAATTCGGAACTCGTGGAAACCGCGAACTGTGCTTATGAAATCGTGATTGATGGGATAACCGAGGATGCAGTTGCCCATGCATTGGCCACCGCGATCCGTGCTACCGCCGGGGAAGGTGTGCCTGCGATCGGTGCTGGAAATTACGGTGGTAAACTAGGGAAGTACCGTTTCCATTTACGCGAATTACTATAGACCACTTCGCGGCCAAGGTACCAGGGCACCCATCGGATGACTGGAATCTGTGGTTCAATCGTTTGCCACAAGGCAGATGGGCTATGCCATCGTCGGTAAAGTGGCCGTTTCCCCCTTGCAACGACAGACCAAGATAGGCAAACTGTGCAGTATCCTGCCACGCGGTTGAACAAGCCAGTCGTGGCGATTGTCCTCTCGGCGAGGAGGAACCTGTTGTCTCAAAGTGGTCGTCCCATGACGGCAATACTGACTACGGATGTGAATCTCTCGCGCGTGGCCCATGAGCTTGGCTTGCGCGTGGAGCAGGTCACGAGCACGGTCGAGTTGCTCGATGATGGGAATACCGTTCCGTTTATCACGCGGTATCGCAAGGATCAAACGGATGGCCTGAACGAGGAGCAAATTGAACAGATCCGGAACCGCGTGACCGCGATGCGGCTCCTAACGCAGCGAAAGCAGACCATCCTGCGGTCCATCGAGTCGCAAGGAAAGCTCACCGAAGAGCTTCGCCATCAGATTGAACGGGCAGATCACGTCCGTCGGCTGGAAGATCTCTACCTGCCTTTCAAGCCCAAGAAGCAGACGCTAGCGACGAGGGCAATCGAGCAAGGATTGGAACCGCTCGCGCGGGAGATCATCGACGCGGATAAAACCATCATGGACCTCGATGGTCGAGCGGCTGATTTTGTGAATGAGGACAAGGGCATCGCGACGCCTGCCGAAGCCCTCCTCGGCGCCGGGCATATCGTGGCGGAAAAATTCAGTGAACAGGCGGAACTCCGGCAACGCGCGCGGAAAATTTTCCGTTCCCATGGCAAGCTGACGAGTACGAAAGCCAAAGAGGATCATAAACGCAACGAGCAGTTCCGGGACTACCATGCCTTCAGCGAACCGCTGAATCGCGTTCCACCCCATCGGATCATGGCAGTCAACCGTGGTGAAAAAGCCGGTGTCTTGCGGGTACGGATCGAGACCGACACGGCTGAAATTCACCGCATGGCGCGTGCGCTTCTTGTCCCGGCAGACCATCCGCTCATGGATTTTCTAACCGGCTGCGTCACGGACGCCATTGACCGGCTCATCCTGCCGAGTTTGGAACGCGAGGTGCGGCGCGAATTGAGTGAAAAGGCGGAGATGCATGCGGTCGAGGTTTTTGCACGTAATTTGCGCAAGCTGCTCCTTGCGCCCCCGGTGTCCGGTCGTCGCATCCTGGCCATGGATCCGGGCTTTAAAACCGGGTGCAAACTGGCGGCAATTGATGAATACGGCAAACCTCTTGCGCATGCCATCGTTCATATCGTTGGCAAGGAAGACCGCATCGCGCAAGCCAAGGGGAAGATTGTCGAACTCATACGCGATCATCAACTCAACACGATTGCCATAGGGAATGGGACCGCCTGCCGAGAAACGGAGCAGCTCGTCGGCACGCTCCTTGGCGGCGAATTGGCGGGAACCGACGTCGCCTATGTGATTGTTAACGAGGCGGGGGCCAGCGTCTATTCGACCAGCGCGCTTGGCCGTGAGGAGTTACCCGACTGCGATGCGATGCAGCGGAGTGCCATCTCGATTGGCCGCCGGCTGCAAGATCCCCTGAGCGAACTGGTCAAGATCGATCCAGCAAGCATTGGCGTGGGCCA
>JAFGFZ010000463.1 GCA_016930815.1 Pirellulales bacterium
GACCCGCCGCAAGGATGCCTGGGAGATCACCATGGCCGGCTGCTACCAGACCACCGGCGAATCCGCGCGGCGGGGCACGGGCGTCCCCCCGGATACCGGCGGCGGCTGGGTCAACGGCCGAGGGGACGACACGATGACCATGCTCCTCGGCCACGGCCTCATGGTTGATTTCTTCACCGCCTTCGACTGGTGGAATTGCCGACCGCTCAGCGAAGCGGTCCAGGGTCCAGCCTCCTGCCTCGGCAAGCTGGAACAGCTCTACATCCTCTACTTCCGCGAGGGCGGCCGGGCCAACGTGCGACTCACCGAGCATCAGTATCGCGGCAAGTGGTTCAATCCGCGAACCGGACGATGGGAAGGCTCCGTCCAAGGCGCAGGAACCGGCTGGACCACGCCGCCGACGCCCGACAACGAAGACTGGGTCCTCTGGCTCGAACGAGACGACACGCTTAAGGATACGACGCCTCCCGAGGTCGTTTCGGTCCTGGGCGGCGGCAAAGGCGAGCGGATTCTCATTTTTGGAGCTTGTTCGAAAACTGACGAAGCCAGCCAAGCACTTGGCCGCCGTGGAACAGAGGGCTGGTAGAAATGCGGGCTAGCAGTTTGATTCATCAACACGCTTCGCGGACTCGACTGGGAAGAAACGCTTGAATTCTCCTGGGGCATTCCTGTCCAATGAACTCATCGACGTCATGAGCCACCAATCAAGTGGTTATAGGCCGGTGTTAAAACCGAAATTCGACATGGAAAAACTCAATCCAGACTACCTCCAACGCATCCACCAGCGGCTCGCCAAGGCGCGCGAGGCTGGCATTTACGTCTCCGTGATGCTCTTCGAAGGCTACGGCGTGCAGTTTCTTTCCGACACCGACCATCTGTGGGGCATCGGCGGCGATGCGACTTGGGTGTGGAAAACCTTCACGCGCGGCTTGAATCCCATCTTTATGGACACTTATGATGGCAAGTTGCTGGGCAAAGTGCGCCAGCAGGACGACGGCCCGCGCCGCGCGATGGGGCAGGTGTTGGCCTTATCGCGACAGATCAACCTCGCCCGCTCTACGCCGAGCAAAGAACTGTCCTCCACCGGCTACTGCCTGGTCGAGCCGGGTGTTTCTTATGTCGTGTTTGCTTCGGAGGGAGGTGTTTTCGATGTGGACCTGACTGCGACAGGCGGTTTGCTGAGCGTCGAATGGCTGCATCCTATAAACGGTAGAAGTCTTACTGCGGAAACCGTTGCCGGCGGTGCCCGGCGCAGGTTCACCGCGCCGGCCGGCGAACCGGTTGTACTGCTGCTCCGAAACGTTTCCCGTACTTAAGGACTACCCAATTGTCTCCCAGGAATCAAATACTCCGCGACCTCTTGATACCGACCGTAGTCTTCCTGGCACTCGCATCTCCGACAGGTGTCCACGCGCAGAAAAAGAAGGTATCCCGATCTGCTGATGCTGCGTCGGCCGCGGACCAGGGCGCTGTGCGGATCACCACCCAGAACCCGCCCGGCGACTTGATTCCGCCATATCCCCCGAGTGATTTCATCGAGAGCCTCACGGTTGACGCGTGCCGCTTCTCCATCGGGGATGGGGACAACTGGGCCAACACCTGGGGGGATGATGACCGGATGTATTCTTTCTTTACCGATGGCAGGGGATTCGACCGGAAGAAAAGCGTCAGTTGCGCCCCGGTCATCATCGAAGGTCAGCCCCCGCAAATCAGTGGCCGCGACCTGGTCTCGCCCACGGGCACCATCCCCGATCCTTCAGGGAAGAAGTCGCGTAAGGTGTGCGGTTTGTTGATGGTAGACGGTGTGCTCTATGCCTGGGTCAGGAATCTGAACTTGCCTGGCGCCCCCAAGGGAACGGGGGCGGGGATGATGGTTTCCACGGATCGTGGCCGAACCTGGGAGTGGGTGGACTGGAATTGGCCGGAACTCGGATATCCGGTCTGGATGAACGCGGGCAGGAACTACCAGGCCGCCCGCGACGATTCCGCATATTACCTTTCTCCAGACGGGCCCAGTGCCTACGCGGACTATCCGCACCTGGTGTTGGGGCGGGTGCGGGTCGCCTCGATCCGCGACCAGGCAGCGCACGAGTTTTTTGTCGGATTCGCGAGTCCGGGCGTGCCGCGCTGGGGCCGCTTCGAATCACGGAAACCGGTGTTCACCGATCCCAACGGATGTTTCCGGCCGAACCTCGTCTATAATCCCGGATTGAAGCGATATTTCCTGGTTATGAGCAGTCCGTACGGGAATTGGAAGTGGTGGGCCACGGACAACCCGAACCGCCGAGCGCACTTGGGGATCTTCGACGCGCCCACTCCGTGGGGACCCTGGTCGCTGGTGGATTACATTACGGACTGGGGCGCACCCGAAAACCGGTTCGCGCCCAATATTCCGTCCAAGTGGATCAGCGACGACGGAACAACTTTCTACCTCCTCTACTCGTGCATCCCCAACGGCCCTTATCAATTCAATGTCCAACGCTGCACGTTGAAACTGAAAGGGCCATGATGGTTTCTCCACCGCCCAACCCAACCCTGAAGAGGCCACAATCATGAAGCACACCGTCACGCTGCTGATTACCCTGTTACTGACCCCGCTGGCCGCGATCGACGCCGCCGACATGCCCACGCCCGCGGGCAAACCCAACATCGTGCTGTTCCTCATCGACGACCTCGGTTGGCGAGATCTCGGCTGCCAGGGCAGCACGTTCTACCAGACGCCCAGTATTGATCGTTTAGCACTCGAAGGGGCGCGGTTCAGCGATGCCTACGCGGCCTGCGCCGTCTGTTCGCCCACGCGCGCCGCGATACTGACCGGCAAATACCCGGCACGATTGCTGCTGACCGACTGGTTGCCGTCAGGACGGTGGAATCCCAAGGCCAAGCTGCAGAGCGGGCGATTCGTCCGCGCCCTTCCACTCGAGGAATTCACGCTGGCCGAAGCCCTACGCGAAGCCGGCTATCGCACGGCCAGCATCGGCAAATGGCATCTCGGCAGCGAACCGTTCTCGCTGCCGGAGCATCACGGCTTCGATGTGAACATCGCCGGCAACGGCCACGGCGCGCCAGGCAACTACTTTTTCCCCTACAATGGCGACTGGAAGATCCCCACCACAGAACTCCGCGCGACATGGAACGTTCTGGCCGAAGGCAAGCCGGGCGAGTATCTCACGGACCGCTTGACCGACGAAGCGGTGAAGTTCATCCGCGACCATCGCGACTGCCCCTTCTTTCTCTATTTCCCGCACTACGGCGTCCACACGCCGCTGCAGGCGAAGCCGGAGATGATCGCCAAGTATGAAGAGATTCCCAAGGCGGAGCGCCAGGGGAAGCCTGCGTATGCCGCGATGATCGAAAGCGTGGATGAAAGCGTGGGTCGCGTGCTGGCCACGTTGAAGGAACTCCGCCTCGACAAGAACACCGTTGTCATCTTCACTTCGGACAATGGCGGCTTCTACAAAGCCACCAGCAACGCGCCCCTGCGTGCCAACAAGGGGGCGTACTATGAAGGCGGTATCCGCGTTCCGCTTGTCATCAAGTGGCCGGGTATTACCAGCCCGGGCGCCGTTATCTCCGAACCGGTCATCAGCACAGACCTTTATCCCACCTGCCTCGCGGCGGCGGGTTTGCCATTGTGCCCCAATCAGCATCTCGACGGCCTCAACCTCCTGCCGCTATTAGCGAGCGAAGCATCGCTCGGCCGAAAGGCGTTGTTTTGGCATTTCCCACATTACAACGAGCATCCATCCAGCGTGCCGTCAAGCGTGATCCGCAAGGGGGACTGGAAACTGATCGAGACGTTCGATCCCCAAGGCGTGGAGCTCTACAACCTAGCCGACGACCTCAGCGAAACGAAAGACCTCGCCGCCATGAGGCCGGAAACGGTCAACGAACTGCGCCGCGATCTGAATGCCTGGCGCAAGGATGTTGGCGCGGAAATGATGCGGCCTAATCCGGATTACGATCCGGCTGCGGAGCTGCCCAACAAGGGAAAGAAGAAGAACCAGTGAGCTCCCTTACGCCTTGTGGAAACGGGAATCGACCGATGCAGCAAATAGTGAAAGGTGGATGGTCTATTAGCCGAAGTGTACTCGTGCATACTCTTTTCCTGCTCGCCGCGTCGGCGCTGCCCGCGGCGGAACCGTTCCTCCACAAGACGAATCTATTCACGGAGGAAACGGGCGGCTTCCGCCTCTATCGCATTCCGGGAATCGTCGTGACGGCCGAGGGTTCGGTGCTCGCGTATTGTGAGGCGCGCAAGTTCACAGTCGCCGACCGGGGCGAGATTGAGATTCATCTGCGCCGCAGCACGGACGCTGGACGCACGTGGTCGACGGCGAAACAGGTGGCTCATCTCGGCCCGCGACTGCCTCGCAACCCGCACATGCCAGAGGCCAAGAAGAACAAGGACATGGGCGGTCCGAATCAACAGACCGTCAACAATCCCGTCGCCATCGCCGCCCGCGACGGCACGGTGCATCTGCTCTACTGCGTCGAATACATGCGCGCCTTCCACATCCACAGCGACGATGACGGCGTCACCTGGTCCGCGCCGGTCGAGATTACCTCCACCTTCGACCAATACCGGCCGGAACTGGACTGGCAGGTGATTGGCACCGGCCCCGGTCATGCGGTGCAACTTCAGAGCGGCCGGCTCGCCGCGCCGTTCTGGATGGCGACTTACCAGCAGCAGCCGAAACTTAGGAAAGCGGTCGGGATCATCTACAGCGACGACCATGGCAAGACCTGGCAGCGAGGCGACATCGCGCTCCGCAATGCCGGCGAGCCGAACATCGCGGAGCTGCCGGACGGGTGCGTGCTGGTGACCGCCCGCAACACCGACGCTCGCAACCGCCGCGTGGCCGCCTACAGCCGGGACGGCGCGACCGGTTGGTCGAAGCCCCATTTCATCGAAGACTTGCTCGAACCGGGTTGCATGGCAGGACTCGTCAGCCATCCCGGAACGGCGTCACGGCCCAGACCGCTACTGCTATTTTCCAATCCGGACACGACCCAACGCGCCCACAAGCACCGCTTGAATCTCACCATCAAACTCAGCGAGGACGGGGGACGCACCTGGCCGGTGAGCAAGGTGCTGCAACCCGGCCCCAGCGCATACAGCGACCTGGCCGTGCTGCCCGACGGCACGGTGTTGTGTTTCTATGAAAGCGGTGATCCGGAAACCCCGCGCAAGCATGGCCGCCCTTGGGCTTACTCCTTGCTGACTCTCGCTCGTTTCAACCTCGATTGGCTCACAAGCGGCAATCCAGCGCCGAAGACAGCGGAGGGCAAGTTCAAAACCAGAAAGAGGCAATAGCCCCGAAGAGTCTCGAACAATCGCAAGATAGAAGGACTCATCGCCCGCTCCCATCTGTCGGTGGCAGTCGGAGCAGTCGAGTCGAACGGGTAATTCATCAATGGGCGATCTTGCCCCGACGCCGCCGGTCAAGGGGCAGTCCCGGGTGCCTAAAAGCTGTCAGTCAGAGCCACTCCGTCGTTTCGGCACATGAGCCTCTGATACAGTCCAAATTGGCCGGCCGGCCCGGCTTCCGAATCGCTGTAAACCGGCCGATGCTCGATGTCCTCACTAATAAAACGTACGGAACCGTCAGCGAAGCCGAAATTGGCTCCGCCCGGGTGCAAACTGCCAAAGCCCTGGCTGGCGCCTGGCGGCGTGTGCAAGCCGGGATTCGACTCCGGGCTACCGACGTTGCCCGAATTGGGAAACGGCGCGCCGTGTGGCTGGTTCAGTCGTGCTCCTGCCCAACTGATGACGTAATAGACGCTGCTGTGAGCCATCGTGTCGCCGCTTCGAATTCCGACCCACGTCCCCGAACGGCGAATCAAGGTGTCGGCTTCGCCGATGGCGATGGTGTTCATTGTACCGTCGGAGACATCGGCCAGACTGATTTCTCCATTACCGAAAAAGATCCCGCGACTATCCCGAGGTATCGCGTCCCCGCCAGTCGGCCGATGTTGGGGCGAAAGCACGCCAGCGCATCCCTTGTAATTGCTCACGCTCGGCTGAATCGTCCCAAAAGCGCTACGACCGAGAGGGGAAAGAGGCAAAATGTGATTGCCCTCCTGGCTTACATCGCTTGGGCAGAGAAACATGGCGATGGGAGTTTGCATCAATTCGCCCATATTCGACGGAGGGGCTGTAAGGATTGCGTCCAAGTTGCCGCGACTTACCTGCAATTGGTCGTGAAGTGCCCTCTCCTCCATGAAAGGAAGCGCCATCGCTCCCCATCCCCATCCTGGACCGCCACCGGTACAGATATAGCCGGGCGGAAAGGTCTGATACACGCCGTGATAATTATGTACCGCTAGCCCCAGTTGCTTGAGGTTATGGATGCACTGCGTTCGACGTGCAGCTTCGCGAGCCACCTGGACGGCTGGTAAAAGCAGACCGACCAGAATGCCGATGATGGCGATGACCACCAGCAGTTCAACCAGGGTGAAGCCCCGTCGCCGGAAACGGAAGGCAGCCATCAGAAAATTCCCATCAATAAAAATCCATCAATAAAAGCGAGACAAGTAGAATTACTTCGTTGGGAGCGAGCACGATCGATGTTCTTGGATTTAGCGCAGCACGAAAACGATCACGGTTGCGAGCGCAAGGAAAAATCAAGCCGGTTCATCTTGGTTCGAACTACCTCAACTCTCAACTCACTGTTTCGATTATACCGAGGCGGCAGTATCTCGGGGGCCGCGGGTATCGGTGGATCAGCATCTGGGTCTTTCTCTTGAAAGGTTGTTATCTTAACCGTATGCATGCCGATAACCGCTCCCTCGACGCCCTGGTTGTACATCAAGGTGTACCGACCATCTTCATCCGTCAAGCCATAAGATGCCGGCCCCGCAGCGTCTGGCTGAAATACTAAGGTGGCCCTAGGTAGTGGCGCACCGTCCCATGTTACGACTCCGCTGACAGCGGCCAAGTCGGATCGCCGGCCGCTACAACCGATCAGCCAAAGCAGGGTAATGACAAAACAAATCGCAGGAAAGCGACAACCAATCTCGGGCCATCTGAACGTGCAATCTGTTTTCTTCATGACGGTATCACACATGACTCTGTGGAGAGGGATGCGCTGCCCAGTTCCAAATACCAATCATCATCCGATTCCATGCGGCCGCGGTCTCTATTGTCTCCCGCCTAGTGGCAAGATAAGAAACAATATTATATTATACTTGGAAGTCATTGCGGGATATTGCCATTTGTCGCACAATAATAGGCATTTTCACTACCGATCGGTTGTACGGTAACCCAGGCTACTTAGTGGTGCGCGCGAGCGGACCTCGGAGGGGCAAAACGCCATGGCAGCAATCAAAAAGACCGCGCATTCCAACGCAGCGACTGGAAGTCGGGATGTTTTGCTTGCCCTGGATTGGTACTATCCCGAGATGCATCTTGGCGTGGCTCGGTATGCTCATGAACACCGATGGCACGTCACATTCGACTTTGACGAACCGATTCCGAGGCGTTGGAGCGGCGACGGTGTGCTGACGCTCTTGGCAACACGGAACCAATTCTGGAGACAGTTGCGGATCATGAACGTGCCGATTGTCGACCTGGCCGAAAGCCGACCGAAAATTCCGTTGCCGCGGGTCACCATGGACAATGCGGCGATTGCGAGAATGGCTGTGGAGTATTTTCTCGATAACGGTCACCGGCAATTTGCTTTCGTATACCGGCGGCATGGGGGAGTCAACCGGCGCAGGCGTTTTCATTTTCAGAAAATTCTCGCGGAGTACGGATATACAGGAAATGTGCTTTCGTGGCAGTTAGAGCGCCGACAACGGGCCGATACTAGGCAACAACGTAAGATATGGCTTGTGCGACGCCTAGCCGAGTTGCCGAAACCGCTGGCGGTATTGGCTCGCGACAACGACGCCGTCGAGGTGCTGGAAGCCTGCCTGGCCGCGGGATTTACGGTACCCGATCAAGTCGCCGTCCTGGGTATTGACAACACCCAAACGATCTGCAATTGCCTCTATATCTCGCTTTCAAGCATCGATCCGAACCTGGAGCGTGTCGGATATGAGGGTGCCGCCCTGCTGGATAGGCTGATTCGAGGCGAAAAAGCGCCCGAAACACCTATCTATATCACTCCCAGAGGTATTGTGGAGCGCAGTAGTACCGATAGTCTGGCAACCAACCATCCTCATGTGGCGGCCGCACTGAAATTCATGTGCGATCACGCTGCTGAACCCATCGGCATGGCGGATATTGTCCAGCATGTTCCCATATCACGCAGTGGATTGGAGAAGGCATTCCGCGAACATTTCGTGCGTTCGCCGATTGATCAGCTGCGTCGAATTCGTCTCGAAATGGCAAAGAAGATGTTGCGCGACACCGATGACAAGTTACACCGCATCGCGCGCAACACTGGATTTCAAAACGCTCATAATCTGTGCAGACTCTTCCGCAAAGATGTGGGAATGACACCCACGCAATATCGTCTGGCTCAATAGGGAGCGCAATCCGCGTTCCCCTATGGCCAAGCCGATCCTCGAGGCTATTGCCGCGGTAGCGAAATTGCCAGCGAATTTAGTCATGATGGACATTGAAAGAAGCGCGGCTCGGTTTCGCGACCGTGTAGTTATGAGTAGGATAGGGAGATGATGAATAGACATGCCATGTCTGTTGCGATCCGGTTATGTTGTGTTCTCGCGCTGACGACTGCGGTGCCCCTGCGTGTATTCGCCGAGCCTCAGTCCGAAGTCAAGCCGAACGTTTTGTTCATCTCCATCGACGATCTTCGAACGACACTGGGTTGTTATGGAGATACGCTCGTGCGATCGCCGAATATCGATCGGTTAGCCAGTGAAGGCCGGCTTTTTCAAAGAGCTTATTGCCATCAAGCCGTGTGTGGCCCATCCCGGACTTCCATCTTGACCGGTCTGCTTCCGGACCGCACGCGCGTATGGCACAATCGCCATCGATTCCGCGAGGCTTGTCCGGACTGGATCACCTTGCCGCAACTCTTCAAGCAGCACGGCTACCAGGCGCTGTCGCTCGGAAAGGTCCTCAGCGGCAGCATGCGAGAACTCGACCCAGTATCCTGGTCAGTACCGGAGGTTCTGCGCAAGCCGGGCTGGAAGACCTACGCCCTGCAAGTTCGCGACGGCGGCAGGAAGGGTCTGGCAATGGAAGCGGCCGATGTTGCCGACGAAGGCTACGCCGACGGTCAATTAGCCGCTTTGGCGGTGAAAACGCTCGAGCGACTTAAGGATGAGAATCAACCATTCTTTCTCGCGGTGGGATTCTTCAAGCCTCACCTGCCATTCAACGCTCCGAAAAAGTACTGGGATCTTTACAGCCCGGAAATGTTCGAAGCGAACGCTTATGACAGCCCTGTGGCGAACGCTCCGGATATCGCCTACCACTCTCACCGCGAGCTTGCCGGTTACCGCGATATTCCCAAGGATGAGCGGGTCACCGCCGAGCAGGCGCGTGACCTGCGGCATGGCTACCATGCCTGTGTCAGCTACGTCGACGCACAAGTTGGCAAACTGCTCCACGCCTTAAATCGCCTCGGATTGACGGACAAAACGATCGTGGTACTGTGGGGCGATCATGGGTATGCGCTGGGCGAACAACAGCGTTGGTGCAAAGGAACGAATTTTGAACTCGACACACGCGTGCCGCTAGTGATCCGAACTCCAGACCTAGCCCTTCCGGGCAGCTCGACCGACTCTCTAGTACAGTTGGTTGACATCTATCCGACGTTAGCCGACCTGGCCGGCCTGGAACCGCCCGCGGAGCTGGATGGGAAATCGCTGGTTCGAATTCTGCAGAACCCCCGCGCACAAGTTCGGGACGTCACACGCAGCCAGTTCGCCAGGCCGTTCAAGCCGAACGTGCCCGAGGCGATGGGATACTCGATTCGCACCGCCACGCACCGCTACACCCGCTGGGTGCGGTGGCCAGGGGGAAAAACGATTGCCGAGGAACTCTACGACGACTCCTCCGAGGATAGCGTCTCTCGCTCGGGGGCCCTTTCGATCGAACGACGCAACTTGATCGACGATCCCGGCTACGATCATCTGGCGCGGCAGATGCGCGAGCGTTTCGATAACGTCATCACGGTTGGCGCCGGCGCAGACGGGGCAGGGCGGCCAGTGCGCCCAGACCGATAAGCGTCAATGTTGTTGGCTCGGGAACCAGGCTAAGTCTCAAAATGGGAGGGACCGGTCCTACTCCGCTAACGTCTGCATCCCTGGACTTCAGTGCAAATTGGTCCGTAGCGCTGCTGTTATACTGCAAGCCGATGGTCACTTTGTGATCGTCAGTCGTCAACGCAGCCACCAGCAGGTCGCTTTCCGCCTGAGTGAATTGGTGTGCGTAATACCCTGTTGGGTTCCCGTTCCCATCGAGCACCGCGTTTGGGGAGCCGAGGCCCACCTGGAAGCCGCCGATCAGCACGGGGTCCAACTCGCCGAGACTTGCAAATGGATTGAAAGACCGGTCTGGACCTGCCACATCATTATACGGCGCATTGTTCCAGGTGATGGTCGACTCAGTCCAGTTGTCGTCGAGGCCGTCATCTTTGGCAAGCAATAAAAGAGCCACACTTCGAGTATTCTCTTTGTCACTCCAAAAAGCGATGCC
>JAFGFZ010000464.1 GCA_016930815.1 Pirellulales bacterium
CATTGGCACAACAGTGCGAGTCAACAAACCAGACCGAGCAAACAGAGCGTTCATTCTCCGCTGTCTCCGTTGCCTTCTGTTCAAAAATGGACAGCCACGGGCTATCTTCTTGGACAATTCCTCATGTAATATCCATGCAAACCCAAAAGAAAATAGACTCAGTATCGCCCGCGGATACAGTCTGAAAAATCAGATTGACATGCAAATTCCTTGGCCGCGGCATTAATGTGGGCTCTACGTTTTGTCTCTTCGAATATCCCATGCCGCTCAATAAGATCCAGATCATACGCCAAACGGTCCGAATGACCTGGAAGTAGGATACGGTAATCGAATGCCACACGACCAGGATTCAACCGATTGATGTGCCGGACGATGTTCGTCGTGCAATTGTTTGTCAAGGTATTGTAGAATTCCGGCTCTTTCGCCAATTTGTTTGCGCGATGCAAACAGTCGACAAATAGACCACGGACCTGCTCGGGCGTGGCCTTTGCCCGATAGAGATAGACATCTTCGCCCCGGTGATTGACTCGAACGCCAATCACATCCCGTTCATCAGCAAACACATACATCAGCTCATATTGCCGCGCGCTTCCTTTCCATGCCGCGTATTCCTCGCCCCGCTCCTTGCGAATTTCGACGCTGAGCGCGAGCTGGTCGTGCTGGCCGGATTCAGTCCCGAAGCCAAAACTGAGCATCGTATGCGCGATGTCCGGCATATCGATAAAGGGACAGACTAAGAAATCGACCGTCTGGAGCCCATTCAAATCGAACCTCTTGTCGTAGTAGTCCACGACATAGACATCGTCGTCCAAGTAATGGCAGTTGCGAATGTTATATACTGTCGCCCAATCTCCATCAAATTCGGCATAAGAAACCCTGGCCTGATCCGGCTGCCAATCTCGTACATTCGATGGCGCAACCGTCTTCTTCACCAATTGGCACCCAAGTTGGGTGGCGAATGCCAGAACCAGGAGTATCCAGCTACGATACAACATCAAGCACCATGAAACCGTCCCAACGCATGCTAAGCCCGCAACCCAAAAGGGCTTACAAACATGCGCTACGCGCGGGTGTTACAGACGAAGACTCGAAAATGAGATCCTGGCGATCAACGGCGGTTCATACCAGCTAGCTGACGCGACAACAAGACCAATTGTCCATGTTTAACATCATTAGGCGCATTGGGTATAACAGCTTAACAAATCGAAGCATCGATATTCCGGGGTCCATGATAGCAGCGAGATCTTTATAAGATGATTTCCAGGACTGCTTAAAGTCCCTGACCCTCAATGTCCGATATTAGGAACGATCGTGGTGCGGGCTATGCTAGTCATTGCATCCTATCAAAAGATGATGGAATCGTAGGCCGGGCGTTCACGCGTCGTCGGTCCGGATCATGGAAACCGGATTCAAACTAATAGGTATGGAAACATGAAACATCGCACATGGATTCAGGAAATGGCCGTTGTCACGGCGTGTTTGGGAATGGTTCTCCCCCCGATGGCTATGGCAGCACCACCTTTACCTAGGACGACACCAGATATTGCATTGCAACAGGGTGGAGTGCTGACCGGCCAGGTTGTTGATGCCCAGGGAATACCTCAAGCAAAAGCGCCGATCTCGATTCGGCAGGCGGGTGTCGAAGTAAGCCGAGTGACCGCGGATAAAGAAGGCCACTTTAAAACAAGCGGTCTTCACGGTGGAGTTTTCCATCTCGTGACAACGGATGGGCAGGCCATGTATCGGGTTTGGACTGAGGGAACTGCCCCACCGGCTGCCCAAAAAGACGCCCTCCTCGTAACGGGTAATGTCGTTCGAGGGCAGTGGTTTGGTGGAGGTAGTTGGCTTACCAATCCATGGGTGCTGTCGGCTATTGTTGCGGCGGCAATCGCAATACCGATCGCGGTTCATGATAACGATTCGGGCAGTTGATCTCGGATTCAGTTGAGTCCACAGGTAATGTATCCACAACAGGCGTCTGGGCCGGAACGATGAATCTGGCCGAGACGCCTTTTTTATTCCCCGAATTCCCCATCTTCTCATTCCTGCCCGAAAAGAGCCGACGATGCATGGTTCCCATGGCAGGCTGGTGAAACTGGCCGCAGCAGGCACGATTGCTGGCAAGAATCATTCTCTCATGCCGTCCCCTGCCGGAAGGAATCCCTGGGTTGCTCTTTTCTTGTTTCGGGCCATCCGCTAGTATCCTGCCCCCGTGATTCAGATAGGGATAGGGGCATCCTGCCCGTCTGGTCTGAGTACGTCCTTGATGGCTCAGATTGATTCACGGGCGGATGGCTTGTCTTGGGACCTGGCTTGCTCGGAGAGTTCTGGTTTCCATCAAAGGCATACTGCGTGCCTTTCTTATCAAACAAGACTCAGAATAAGGGATTGGTTCTATGAAGTTTCTCAAAACATTGGGTCCGTACGCCGTTGGATTAGCTTTACTGGGAATCTGTTTTCCCATGATGTCCGTGGCCGGTGACATCCATGCCCCGATCCAGTCAAATGGTGCGATTGCTGACATTGCGCTCGGGCCAGACGGTTTATTAATTGGGCGTATCGTCAACGCGCAAGGGCAGCCAATGTCCAACATCCCGGTATCCATACGGCAAATCAATCAGGAAGTTGCCCGAACCACAACGGATGAGAACGGAACGTATGTGATCCGCGATTTGCAGGGAGGTGTCTACCATGTCGTCGCCGGGAATGGAACTCGGATCTGCCGCTTATGGGCATCTCAGACTGCCCCGCCATCCGCTCTAAAAGGTTTGCTCGTCGTCTCAAATCCGGAGGTAATCCTCGCCCAATACCAAACAGGTCCACTCGGTACATTTTTTGAGAACGCAAAATATACTCTGACAAATCCACTGATCATTGGTGGTATCGTTGCAGCGGCCGTCGCGATTCCGGTGGCCATCCATAATTCGAACGATGATGAGAGTGGGAGTTGAACCAGGCACGCCAAGGGTCGTGTTTTTTTGGGATTCACACGATACCGGGTTTATTAAACATGCAAGCTATGTGGACACATCGAGTCATCGTGGGCCTTGTATGCATGACACTCGGGGGACCAATACCAGTCGTGTCGGCAGAACCACCGGCACTCGCGATGGTTTTCTCGTCGAGTATGAGAGATCGGAATTCTAGTTTGTTCCATCCGGATTTGACCTGTGGTTCAACGGATCCATCTGACGCCGACTCTGGCCAATCCCCCGTTTCCTACGCCACGACAGCGTTCGATATCATGCTGACGGATAAGGGGAACATGGAAGGCCGTGTTATCGCGGCCTCAGGCGAGGCTGTTGCCAATGTGCCCATTGTTGCCCGCGATGCGACGCAAAACGGCCAGTGCGCCACTCGATTCGAAATGAAAGTATCCACCGACACCGCGGGGCGTTTCTCAATCGGTCCCATACCAAGTGGAGTCTATGTGGTCATGCTTTCCGGCCGGATCTATATCGTGCGAGTTTGGCATCCTGGAACAGAACCTCCAGCAGCACGGGATCACGCGATATTCAGGTTGACCGACGTTGCCCGTGCCCAATCGCCGGTGGGCGCGTTTTTCCAATCGGATCGCCTGCTCCTCGCCTCCTCAATCGTCGCGGCGATTGGAATTCCTGTTGCCGTCTACGCCAATCGCCACGATGGACAACCTGGGAGTTAAAAAAACGAAGATAGATAAACCTCATTGATCCATGGAGTCTTGATCTTTTCAACTCGCAATGCACCCATCGTTTTCAAGCATGCGGAATCACGACAATCAGAACAAAATGAAATATTCTTACGTGCTGGCCCTCCTAGCGAGTGTTGTCACAGGCTGTTCGTCCATACATCATAAGGCGGCAACATTGCCCATGGAGTACCGCGTGCCGCCGATCCAAGGTGGCGCCAACATTGATCTCTCCCAATTTTCGACGCCAAGTGAGCCAAGTTCAATCATAGGGCCTGGTGATGTTATCAAGGTGACTTTAGCCACCGGCTACGAAGAAAAGGCTTTGGAATCCATCTTGGTACGGGTAAACGATCAAGGAATCGCCAATATTCCACTGGTCGGTGAGGTGGCTGTTGCCGGTATGGATCCGGCGGAGGCCGAACAACGGATCGCATCCACCTCCATCGAGCGCGGGATTTTCCAACAACCACATGTCACAGTCCTCATCGAGCACAAAAAGACGTACCGCGTGACTGTAGTCGGCGCGGTTGAAGAACCCGGAGTTGTACAACTTGATCGGTCGAGCTGCGATCTCTTGGGTGCCCTGGCTCGAGCAGGCGGACTCACAAAAGAGGCTGGATCCGAGCTGATCATCCACAGGCAAACACCAATGGACGGCCCGGTGGCGCAGGGGCGTCCGGATCCCTCCACGGGCATTCAGCCCGCCCGTTTTTCCGAATTCGATCCCCCCCAATTACCGGCAGCGTCATCGCAAAAAATCAACCTCCGCGATCTAACGAAAGACGGGCTCGCCAGCTATCAGCTCGGCGATGGTGATGTTGTCATGGTTTATAAAGATGAACCGCGATTTGTCCATGTGATGGGCCTGGTTCGGGATCCGAAGCAGATTGAAATCCTGCCACAGCAGAACATCCGAATTCTCGATGCCATCGCGATCGCCGGTGGCAGGACCATGCAGTTAGCCGACAAGGTTAAAGTGATTCGTCAAATTCCCGATCAGCCGGAACCGATCGTCATCGATGTTAGTATCCGAGATGCAAAGCGCAACAGCAGGTCGAATCTGATACTTGCCCCAGAAGATGTGGTCACGGTCGAGGAAACACCCGTCACATTCGTGCTCGGCGCATTTCAGAATCTTGTTCGGATTGGCATCAGCGGAACGAGTCCCCTATTTTGAACAATGTGCATCCAATGACCGCTATTCCAGCTACTGTTGATCCCCCTCCACGGGTCAATAATGCGCATGTGATACATTCGCTCATGCACTTTTTGCGGATCATGCGGTTTCGAAAGGGAATTGTTTTTGCATGTATCACGGTGAGCATGTTGCTCGGAGCCCTCTATTATGCCACAGCCACGAGGCTGTATGAGTCGAGTGCCGGTATCCTAGTCATGCAGACCGGATCCGATATCAGTTCAACGCGCATTACTCCGGAGGGCGCCCGGCAAGGTCTGATGCCCACGTATGAGCGGATTCTTCAAAGTTCAGAAGTTCTGGAAGAAGCTGCGTGCAAACTGCCGAGAGAATACAGAATCGATCTGCACAATATCCCTCAAGCAAAATGGGCTCAGGCGATCCGAAAAAATCTGAACGTCAAAACAGACCGCAATACAAATGTCATCAATGTAGTCTATCGCTCACATTCGCCTGAAGCAGCGGCCGCCGTGGTCCAATCCATCGTTGATTCATACCTCCTTTTCATGCAGAAGACGAATGATGGAGCGGCGATGGAAATCCTCCGTGTTCTCAACCAAGAAAAAGCCGCTGCTGAGCAAAAGCTTTACGAAAAGCAACAGCAGGTCCTTCAAGCAAGACAGCAGATCCTGGATCTGGGAAGCGGAAAGGAGAATGGACCCATCCACCCTGTTGTGAAACAGGCGCTCGCTTTCAACGACACATTGATCGAAATCCGAGGCCGGCGGGAGGCACTTCTGGCATCCCTGGGCGCGATCCGTGCCACCGTCCGGAATGGCGGTGATCTCAGTCAGCACATGCTCGCTCTGGAAGGCGAGATTGGCCGCGAACTTCTCATGGCCAGCCTCGGTATCAGTTCGCAGGATGCAACCAGTCGCATCAAACTCGAACAGCAACTTCTCGAAGATCAGGCCCAACTCGACACCTATCGCAATGTTTATGGCGAGAACCATCCCAAAGTTCGCACGATCCTTAACCGCATGCAAGTGACTCGACATTATATGGAGAGCCACAAGGATCGAATCCAGGCACAATTGGCCAAAATGCAGACCGAGCAACTCGGCCCCATGTTGATTAAGATTGTTGAGCAGCGACTTGCTGAGATCATACGGCATGAGAATGGAATTTTGGCCAGCTTCAATCAAGCCCGCGACGAAGCGATTGAGATCATTGGCTCCACCAGACAACTGGAAATTCTGGAGGCTGACGAACAATACCTCCGCCGCGAATGTGAAGGACTGCTCGATAAAGTCGCCCAAATCGGATTAACACAAGATCAAGGCAACATCCGTACGGCTGTTACCGATCCACCGAAAATTATACCGTCTCATGTTTGGCCAAAATTGCCTCTCGTTGGGCTCTTCTCCCTGGTGATAGGAATCGCTGCCAGCATTGGTGTCGTATCGGTACTCGATGCGCTGGATGACCGTTTCCGTTCCCCAGAGGAAATGCAGGAACAACTCAATTTGCCAGTCTTGGCGATTGTTCGCAAGCTTCATATGGAAGCAGAAAGTGGCATGGAAGCTTTGCAAATGTATGTTGCCCCCGATGCACCAGAGAGCGAAGCCTTCCGAACATTACGGACGGCAATTGCGTTACGCAGTCAAGATGTGGGGCGTATTGTCGTCAGCAGTACCGAGCCTGGGGATGGAAAAACCACCATACTCAGTAACCTGGCCATTGCAAATGTCCGTGCCGGGAAACGTGTCCTCCTGATCGACGCTGACATGCGGCGCCCTGGTCTGACGAAGCTGCTCAATCTCCGCGGGCAGCCCGGCCTGACTCAAGTATTGCAAGGCAACAGCCCCATGAATGAACTGGTCGAGCATTATGTGCTGCCATCGGGAGTTGAGCGATTGGA
>JAFGFZ010000465.1 GCA_016930815.1 Pirellulales bacterium
GATCTCGTTCCATCCCCTCGGTGTCCTCTGTGACCTCTGTGGTTGTCTCTTGTTCGAACCAGTGAATATAAGAGATCCCCGCTAAAAGCAGAAACAGAGACAAGTTTGTCGGTATATAGCGCCAGCGAAAATCTTGTCGAGACGGTGCTAATTCCTTTCCATTCCAATACTTACTGCTTATAGGTTATTTTATTATGGCGTTTTATCAGAGATCAATATAAGAACCTCTGATTACTTGAGAATTCATCAATGGGGCTCCGTGTGGCAGCTGGTCCACGATGGAGAGCTTGGCCGCGCATGATTTTTTAAATTGAGCCTAGAAAACAAATTCCAAGTTAATTCCTGACTCCATATTCTTTTTTCACCAGCATGAGCGCGGCGCAGATGGCGATCCATGCAGAGGTTGGTTCTGGGACGCTGAGTCGCGCGAAGGATCCTTCTCCGTTGGCGGCATCGTAGAAAGCAACGAATTCCAAAAAATCTTCTGGCCCGATCTGTCCGCTCTGATCGAAATCGCCAGAGATCATTTGTCGGGTGCCGCCCAATGTGCTTGTGTCTTTGCCGAAGGCGATTCGAAAAAGCAACCAATCACTGATATCAATTTTGGTGTCCAGATTCAGATCGCCGGAAAACGTGAAGGCAACACCACTGGCAGTAGCGCCGAAATCGCCACCGATTCGGATTTCATCCAAGGACCATATGGCGTTGGCCCCTCCTTCGATCATGATCCGATCGAGGACCCGCGCGTCATTTGCCCCGGTGTTTCCGACGAGCGTCCAATGGACTTCGTCTTCGAAATCTGGGATTAATTCGCCCGATTCAAAGACCTTCAAATAGATCTGATCGAAATGACTGCTGTCGGAGCTATCCTGACATTGAATTTTCAAGACGAGAAAGTAGGTTGATGTCGGATGGAGAGCATCGGCTTGGGTATGGACCGCACCACCGGGGCCGTTGAGAAAGAAGGCCTCACTATCGTCAACGCCGAATTGAACGCCAATACCTCCACTCGCATCCATCAGCCGGATATCCAGCGACTCGTTCTCAGCATCATCAGGACCGGAATCCTCGGCGCGTGAGATCAAGAGCGAGGCAAAGAATGTGTTTTTTGTGTCCAGGTCGATCCCCACGCCGGTCCCGCGAGCGAGTCGCCCCCCCTTGTTCAATTGGGCATGATTGCCATCTGTCGGGAATCGGAATCCGGTAAAGGTTAAGCTGCTTGCTGCGATGGCGGCATCGGAGGCACCTGGTCCGTTTGTCAAATCGGTCGCTGTGGCATGCCAGGCACTGTTGAACCCATTGCCGCCTAGGGCATACCCGGCACTGGAAGGTGCAACATGCAGTGCTGCTCGGGCGACCGTTGTATTGCCTGGCGTCGCGGTATTCGCAAAGGCAAACAAATACTGGGTATTGGGTTCGAGCAGAACGGAACCGTCGCTGAAAGTCCAGGTCGTGAAGCCGTGATCCGTCGGATTGAGACTTTCCGCGGTCATCGAGGCGCCCAGAAATGCAGCGGTATCGATTCCGTCGCTCAAGTCCGTGTCGCCATAGAGGTGCAGGTAGACCGGCCCACCTGCAGTTCCGTTGGGGGCACGTTGCACGGAAATGCTGGTCACGGCGCCGGCTTCGGATTCGGTCGTGAAAAGCTGGCCAAAAATTCCATTGGCCTGATCATTGGGAGCAAGTTCCGGATTGATCGTTGTGGTGCCTCCACCGCTGATATCCATATCGAGCGTGAAGATCAGGTCCAGATCGGTTCGTGAACCGAAATTGACCGGTGCGTATCCGGCCATGTAATCCTGGCCTGCTGGAATTTCGCGGACACTATCGAGCGTGCTGCCAGCCGGGTAATCGAAGCCTTCGTGGGCCATCAAGCCGAGTTGGATCTGCTCCGGTTCGAGGAAACTGCGGTTGAGGCGCGTGTAGGTGATGGCCTGATATCCACCCGTATCTCCCCGCTCCCACAGAACCCCCACTTCATTGCCGTCGATGTTCACAAGATCTGAATAGGCCGCCCAGCCATGCAGGATACGGCGATGATTGCCAAAGGTCGGCCCGCTCGATTCGGTTTCGTTCGTCGCTATCATGATCTCCAAATTCGTCCGCGTCCCGGCGGATCCTCCAGCGGGAATGGTGTGCAATAATCGGTGAACTGTCTCACCTCCCACACCGGCCTGGGTGTACCGCTCGACGGCTTCCATGACTTGAGTGGAAATGAAGCCGGCAAAGGATGGTTGCCAGGACGCGCCTTGGTTGTCACTGAAGGCGAGTATGCGGCGATCTCCGTTATTCTGGCGGGCCGTCATCAACAGTCGTCCATTGGAAAGTTCGACAATCTGCGCCTCATTCGTTCCCGCATCGATAAGCGAGCCAGCGGACCAGGACATCCCATGATCGTCGCTATAGAGCGCAAACGATTGCGAGTTGACAACCGCATTATCTTGCGTCGCCGGGACAATGAGCCGGCCACTGGCCAGTTGTGTTGAGCTACCAAGGTTCGGGTAAAAATCTTCGTATGGCGAGACGGTGATCCGTGCGGGTTCCGACCAGGTCGCTCCCTGATCGTCGCTGAACCGGGACCATGTTTGCATGTCGTCCACGCCAGGCTGGGTCGAAGCGGAAGGGACATCGCTAGGCAATCGCATATTGAAATTCCACAGGCGGTTGTTGCTACGGTCCACGAATGTGACCGAGTTGGATGCCGATGTTCGATCGGCAGGCACACCATTTCCATCCAAGATGGTATCCGGATGCCGGTCGAGGATATGACCGGCGGTCCAGGTTCGGCCGCCATCAAAACTGCGTTTGTAGACGAGGTCGATGTGCGTCGCGCCCGGATCACCACTTCCCGCCAGCCTCGCCTCGGCAACAGCGATCAGAGTGCCATCGTTGGTCCGCGCGATGTTCGGAATTCGATAGGTGTCATAACTCAAGCCGTCGATCACTTCGTGATTCACAAACACATCGTAGTGTTCCAATAGCACGTTCCCGGCAAAGATTTCCAGATGGCAACAAGCAACCAGCAGGATCGCAATCAAAACTCGGTTCATGTTGGATCTTCCGTAGAGAGGATATTTTCGGTGGACTGTCCACTGGCATGCACGGATGGTCGGAAATATGTTTTCATTATATAATGATCTGTCACGACATTGATTTAATTGAGAAACGTAGCAAGAATCTAGGCTTATTATGAAATGGCGGCCGGTCTCTAAGAGACTGGCCGCAATGTCGATCCAGGAAGTAACGATTGAGATGGATTACAAGGGACCCGGTTCCTATGGGCTATACGATCCCGCCCGAGAACATGACGCCTGCGGGATTGGGGCTGTTGTTAACATTGCGGGGCGGCGTCAGCACGAGATTTTCGACTATGGGCGGCAGGTCTTGTGGAATCTTCAGCACCGCGGGGCGGTTGGGGCCGATGAATTGACCGGCGACGGGGCGGGCATTCTCTGCCAACTGCCGTACGAACTGTTCGACGAAGAGGCCAAGCGTCTGGGGTTCTCTCTACCCTCACCTGGCAGTTATGGGGTCGTCATGTTGTTCTTGCCACGGGATGACCAAGCCCGCCGGGCCTGCGAGGAGATTCTGACGACCGCCGCCACGGAGGGGCAGCTCCGCGTGCTGGGTTGGCGGAACGTGCCTACCGACAACAGCTGCCTGGGTGAGATCGCTCGAGCCTCCGAGCCGATCATGCGCCAGTTGTTCCTGGGCGGGGAAGGATTCGATGCAGAGGCCTTGGAACGGAGGCTATTCGTGGTCCGCAAGAGGGCCGAGCATCGTATTCGGGACAGGCTGGGCGAATCAGGGATCGATTTCTATCCTGTCAGCATGTCGGCCCGGACCATTGTCTACAAGGGCATGTTCTTTGCCCCCCAGTTGTTCGCCTACTACAGCGATCTCTCCGATCCCCGGATGATGACCGCGCTGGCCATTGTCCACCAGCGCTACAGCACGAACACGTTCCCCAATTGGCGGCTCGCGCAGCCGTTTCGCATGATTGCCCACAATGGGGAAATTAACACGCTGCGAGGGAATACCAACCGGCTTCGCGGCTACGAGAAAACGATGGCCTGTGCCGACCTGGCCGAGGATCTTTCGGACCTATTCCCGATCCTGGATTCCGGTGGGAGCGATTCGGCCTGGTTCGACAACACCATGGAGTTATTGGTCCGTGCTGGACGTTCCGCGCCGCACGCTTTGATGATGATGATTCCAGAGGCCTTCGGGACCCGGTATCATATCAGTACGGATAAGCGGGCGTTCTACGAGTACCATGCAGCAATCCTCGACCCTTGGGACGGCCCGGCGGCCGTGGTGTTCACCGACGGCCGACTGGTGGGCGGAACGCTGGATCGCAATGGACTCCGCCCCTGCCGGTACACCGTGACGACGGATGGGCTGGTCGTACTCGCAAGCGAGGCGGGGGTGATCGAGTTTCCACCGCACCGGATCCGCCAGAAGGGCCGCCTGCAGCCGGGGAAAATGTTCCTGGTCGATACCGTCGAAGGCCGTATCGTTGTCGATAACGAAATCAAAGGTCGGATTTCCCGGCAACGGCCCTACCGTCGCTGGCTTGAGGAGAACCGGATCGAGTTGCGAGGCCTGCTGCAGCCACCGCGGGCCGTCGAGGAACATGCCCAGACGCTTTCCGAGCAGCTTCGCTCATTCGGCTACACGCGGGAAGACCTCGATTCCATCATCGCGCCCATGGCAGAAGATGGCCAGGAACCCGTTGGTTCGATGGGCACCGACACGCCTCTGGCGGCCCTGTCCCAACAACCAAAGTTGCTGTTCAACTATTTCAAGCAGCTATTTGCCCAGGTGACGAATCCGCCCATCGACCCCTTGCGGGAAACATTGGTGATGTCGCTCATGTCGTTTACGGGAAAGCAGCAGAATCTGCTGGCCGAGACGCCACAACACTGCCGGCAGCTCAAGTTGACCCATCCCATTCTGACCAACGAAGACATCTCACTTTTGCGGACGGTGAAGCGGCAGGATTTCAAGGTGGTGTTCCTCCCGGCATTGTTCGACGCGGTATCCTCGGACCCGGGCGAATCGCTCCGGTTGGCCGTGGATCGCCTTGTTGAAGCGGCCGAGGCAGCCATTCGCGATGGGGCCTCCCTCCTGGTCGTCAGTGATCGCGGAGTCTCCCCGTCCAAGGCCCCGATCCCGAGCCTCCTGGCCACTGGGGCCCTGCACCATGGATTGCTGGAACGCCGACTGCGGAGCGAGGTGGGAATCGTTCTCCAGACCGGTGAGCCTCGGGAGGTCATGCACTTCTGCCTTTTATGCGGGTACGGTGCCAATGCAATCAATCCCTATTTGGCATTCGAGGCTGTCTACAAGCTCCATCGCGAAGGACACTTCTCGGTTGAGAAGGACCTCGATTCCCTTTGCGACAGCTATATCAATGCCATCAAGAAAGGGATTCTTAAAACGATGTCCAAGATGGGTATTTCCACGCTGCGGAGTTACCATGCCGCCCAGCAATTCGAAGCAATCGGACTGAGCCGGGATGTGGTCGACCGGTATTTCGCGGGTACGGCGTCGCGGATCGGCGGTGTTGGCCTGGATGTGATTGCCAGGGAGGCCCTGGCCCGGCACCGTGCGGCATTCGGGCCCCGCGAGCCGAGCGCATTGGAGCTCGATTTCGGCGGCGAATTCCACTACCGCCTTGATGGCGAAACCCATCTCTGGAATCCTACGACTATCACCACACTCCAGCATGCTGTCATCCACAACGATCCGCAGGCCTACGACGAGTACGCCCGGGCGGTCAATTTGCAGAGCCGCGATCTATGTACCCTGCGGGGCCTGTTCGAGTTCATTCCTGGAAAACCAGTCCCGCTGGACGAGGTCGAACCGGCCACCGAGATCCTGAAGCGGTTCTACACCGGAGCCATGTCCCATGGCTCCATCAGCAAGGAGGCCCATGAGACGCTCGCCATTGCCATGAACCGGCTGGGCGGCATGTCGAACACGGGTGAAGGGGGTGAAGACCCTGATCGCTACAAGCCGCTTCCCAATGGGGATTCACGTAACTGCGGCATCAAGCAGGTGGCGAGTGCCCGGTTCGGGGTCACGATCGAATACCTGGCAAATGCCCGCGTGCTCCAGATCAAGATGGCCCAGGGAGCGAAACCCGGAGAAGGAGGCCAGTTGCCCGGACACAAGGTCACCGCCCAGATTGCCCAGATGAGGCACTCCACTCCCGGCGTTTCGTTGATTTCCCCCCCGCCGCATCATGACATCTATTCCATTGAAGACCTCGCCCAACTGATTTACGACCTGAAGTGCGCCAATCCCGAGGCCCTGGTTTCGGTCAAGCTTGTGGCCGAGGTCGGCGTGGGAACCGTGGCCGCGGGCGTGGCCAAGGGGAACGCGGACGAGGTACTCATCAGCGGGCACGACGGTGGTACCGGCGCCAGCCCCCTCTCCTCGATCAAGCATGCCGGCATCCCTTGGGAGATCGGGCTAGCTGAAACCCAGCAGACGCTCGTTCTGAATGGTCTCCGCGACCGGATTCTCGTTCAGGCCGATGGTCAGATGAAAACCGGCCGCGACGTGGTCATCGCCGCCCTCCTCGGGGCCGAGCGGTTTGGATTCGGGACCGCCACCCTGGTGAGCCTCGGCTGCATCCTCATGCGAAAGTGCCATCTGGGCACATGCCCGGTCGGCATTGCCACCCAGCGCGAGGAGCTCCGCAGCCGCTTCACTGGCAAGGCGGAGTATGTGGTGCGGTTCCTGACCTTTGTGGCCGAGGAGGTGCGTCAGGTCATGGCTCAGCTCGGTTTCCGGCGATTTGACGAGATGGTCGGGCGGGTGGAACACCTAAGCTGGCGCGAGGCCGTCGACCACTGGAAGGCCAACGGGCTGGATTTCAGTGCCATCTTCGCCCCGCCCAAGAATCCCCGCGGGATTGCCTTGCGATGCATCCGCAAAAAGACCCAGCCTCATGAGGATCACCTCGACTGGTCAATCCTTCCGCTGGTCCATCAGGCCATGGATCGCGGCGAGCCGGTCCAGCTTGATCTACCCATCCGCAATGTACACCGGGCCGTGGGCGCCATCCTCAGCAACCGGATCTACAAGCGATGGGGCGCGGATGGTTTGCCGGACGGAACGGTCCAAATCCAATTTTCCGGTTCGGCAGGCCAGAGTTTTGGGGCGTTCTTGCCCCCCGGAGTCACATTGCGGTTGGTGGGCGAATCAAACGATTACCTGGGGAAAGGGCTCTCCGGCGGCCGGATTGTTGTCCAGACTCCCCCCGGTTCGCCATTTGACCCTCTCGAAAACGTCATTGTCGGCAACACGCTCCTGTACGGCGCCACCCGTGGCGAGGCCTTCATCAACGGCCTGGCTGGGGAACGGTTTGCCGTCCGCAATAGTGGCGCGATCGCAGTCGTTGAAGGGGTCGGAGATCACTGCTGCGAATACATGACCGGCGGCACTGTGGTTGTGCTCGGGCGCACGGGCGTGAACTTCGCCGCCGGCATGAGCGGCGGAATTGCCTACGTGCTGGACGAACATCAACTATTCGACACCCTGTGCAACCTCGACATGGTCGACTTGGAATCGATCTGGCAACCGGAAGATCAAAGAATATTGCGTGACTTGATCGCCCGGCATCTGAGCTGGACCGGGAGTCAGCAGGCCGCTCGGATCCTCGATAAGTGGCCGGAAATGGTGGGCAAGTTCGTCAAGGTCGTGCCCATCGATTACCGGAAGGCGCTGGCCCGCCTGCGCGAGCGGGAGGCTGTCAACGCCGAGCAGGCGGCCGCCACCGAGGAGGTGTTCCATGGCTGATCCCACTGGCTTTCTAACCTATCCCCGCATGGAGGTCGGCCATCGCCCCGTGGCCGAGCGAATCCGCGATTGGTGCGAGATCGACCGGCCGATGATCGAGGCAGATCTAAACCGCCAGGCAGCTCGGTGTATGGACTGTGGGATTCCCTTCTGCCATGGCGTAGGATGCCCCATCCAAAACCGGATTCCTGAGTTCAATGGCCTGGTCTGGCGCGGCCACTGGCGGCAGGCGGCGGAGAACCTCCACTCAACCAACAACTTTCCGGAGTTGACTGGCCGGGTGTGTCCCGCCCCGTGCGAGCCCGCCTGCACCCTGGCAATCAACTCCGATCCCGTCACCATCAAGCACATCGAATACCAGATCGCCGAGCGGGCCTTCCGCGAGGGCTGGGTCCAGCCACTCCGCGCCTCCTATCGCACCGGGAAAAAGGTGGCCGTGATTGGTTCCGGGCCCGCCGGCCTGGCCGCGGCCCAGCAACTCTCGCGGGCCGGACACGAAACGGTTGTCTTCGAGAAAAACGATCGGCTGGGCGGACTCCTCCGCTACGGTATCCCCGACTTCAAGCTGGAAAAGCGGATCATCGACCGACGTCTGGAACAGATGGTCGCGGAGAGAACAAAGTTCGAGCCGGGCGTGCATGTTGGCCGTGATATCTCGGTAAACGAACTTCGCCGGATGTTCCACGCGGTGGTTTTGTGCATGGGAGCTGGCCAGCCGCGTCCACTCGAAGTTCCGGGCGCCGAGCTGCATGGGATTCACTTCGCCATGGACTTCCTCACCCAGCAGAACCGTCGCGTGGCCGGCGACCGCGTGCCCAGCGATGGTCCTGACGCGATCACGGCCCGCGATAAACATGTCGTCGTGATCGGTGGCGGTGACACGGGGAGCGATTGCGTCGGCACATCAATCCGCCAGGGCGCAGCCTGCGTCACCCAGCTCGAAATCCTCCCTCAGCCTCCCGAGTGTAAAAATCCCGATTCTCCTTGGCCTCAGCGGCCTAGGATCATGCGGACCTCCAGCTCCCACGAAGAAGGTTGCCACCGCCGCTGGAGCGTACTGACCAAATCGCTTTCCGGCGATTCGTCCAATCAAGTCACCACGCTCAACGGCTGCCAGATCGACTGGTGTCATGGCCCCCAAGGCTGGGAAATGCGCGAGCGCGTTGGCACCGACTTCACGCTCAAGGCCGACTTGGTGCTCCTGGCCATGGGTTTCCTTCATGTGATTCAGGAAGACCTTATCAACGCGCTCGGCCTCCAACGGAGTCCCCAGGGGAACCTCGCGGTGCGTGATTGGATGGCCAGCGATGCGGGCATCTTCGCCGCCGGCGACGCGGTTCGCGGCGCGTCCCTGGTCGTCCACGCCATCCAGGAAGGCCGACTGGCCGCTGCCGCGGTCGACCGATGGCTAAAAAACTCCGCCAGGTGACCCACTGGCTTTACACGCGGATCAGTGTCCGATTGCGGTACATGTACCATAGGAGCAGCCAGAGCAAGCCATAGGCAGTCATGGCTTGCAAGAGGGTGGCCACTGAGGTTCCGAATTCTCCAGTTGCACTCAGGTTCCTAGCCAGTCCGCTGAGCAGGGTGTTACTGATGTGTGAGAAGTCAATAAAATGAACGATCATGTATGCAAAAATGGAATTGGCGCCAATGACGACAAAAAAGAATGCCCAGCGGCGGAACTGGAACACGTCGATGATCAGGTAGAATAATGCCAACAGGAGATAGCACCAACCGGCCGCCCATAGAACCATGGAGCTGGTGAAAAGGTGTTTGATCATCGGAAACCGCCACGTTCCCACGAATGGCATGCCACCCATGCCGTCGAATCCTCCCGCCCAGAACCATCCGATGGCGAGTGATGCAAAGCCCATAAGAAATAATGCAAGACATCGAAGATAACCGTTCCATGCCGTACGCAATAGATGGCCGGCTAGTACACCGGTCAGCACCATTCCGGCGAATCCCAATCCGCTAAGAATCCAAGTGTACGATGCTTCGTTACGGAAACGTCCCAATATTGCCTGATCGATGGTTAATGCGAGGTTGGCGTTTTCCTGGAATACTCCGATGCCCACGCCAGGTACCGGCACAAGAAGCATCAGGAGCCAGTAGCCAACGAGCACAATCACGGTGAGGAAAACCTGCCATGCGACGGACAGATGGAGCAGGGCAATCCCGGCCACCAAATAACCAACCGCGATGGCCTGCAGCGTATTGGAAAAAAATTGTAGTCTGGCCAAGTCGAATTCAAGCAGCCGGCCCTGAGCGATCATCCCCAGTACCCAGAGAACGAGAACTCGCCGGGCAATGCGCCAATACATGGCGCAGCGGCTATCCCCCTTTTCCAGCCTTCGGGAAAAGGAAAACGGCATTGCCACGCCGACGATGAACAAAAACAGTGGCATAATCAAGTCCCAAGCGGAAAA
>JAFGFZ010000466.1 GCA_016930815.1 Pirellulales bacterium
ACCAGGCCTTCCCCTTCTGGGAAGTACGATCCCGTGGGAATTTGAATGGATTCCGGCCCATCCGCCGCATTTAAGATCACCATGATTCTTTCTAAATCATTATGGCGGACAAATGCGTACTGCTGGTTGGCGGCATAAAGTTGTGCAAAGGCTCCATCACGCAATACCGGATGCGCATGGCGCAGTGCGATTGCCTGCTTGAAAAATTTCAGCATCTCCCGGTCCCAATTCTCTGGATGATCCCATGGGAAGGGCCAGCGGGCATCCTGGTCACGATGACGGCGGTCGTAGCGTTTGGTTCCTCTCAAGCCGATTTCATCACCGTAGTAAATAGATGGCGTGCCTGGAAACGTCATTTGAAATAATGTGGCCAGCCGGACTGACGCCTGATCACCGCGGGCGATACTTAGTAAGCGTGGTGTGTCGTGGCTGTTGAGAAGGTTGAATTGGACTTGGGTAGTTTCCCAATCGTAGGCAGCAAGCAACCGATGTATCCGCATCCCGAATTCGGCCGCGTTGATTCCGGGGTACGGTTGGTACGAGCGGCCTTCCACAAGGGCTCGGCTCACCCGGTCACCGGCCGCGAATGCAATCGTCGCTGCCGCGAATTCGTAGTGCATCATCGCATCGAAACGGTCCCCGCGAACCCAGTCCGGCGCCGTATGCCATATCTCGCCCACAAGATAGGCATCCGGATTGATGCCGCGGACACGTTGCCGGAACTCTTCCCAAAAGCCGGCGGTTTTTATTTCCTCGGGAACATCCAGCCGCCAGCCGTCGATCCCATATTCGCGGATCCAGAACTCGCCGACTTGCATCAGGAACTCTCTCACTTCCGGGTTCTGGGTATTGAACTTTGGCAGCGCGCGGTTGCCGGACCAGCAGGTGTAGTTTGGAGGCCGGTTCCCATCATACGCGGCAAGTGGCCATTGCTGGACACAAAACCAGCCCAGCCAGGGCGAATTCGAACCGTTTTCCAGAATGTCATGGAATTGAAAAAATCCGCGGCTTGCGTGGTTGAATACGCCGTCGAGGAGGATACGGATCTTCTTGGAATGCGCGGAGTCGATAAGTTCGCGAAGCGCCTGGTTGCCGCCCAGCAATGGATCGACTTGTTGATAATCGTGGGTATGGTAGCGATGGTTGCAGGCCGATTGGAAAATGGGTGTCAGATAGATTGCATTGATACCCAGATCGACTAGATAATCCAAATGGTCGACAATCCCCAAGAGATCCCCGCCGTGGTAGCCGGTTTGTGTCGGTGCGGAATTCCAGGACGATAGGTTTGCCGGTTTTGCAAGACGATCACTGCGGGCGAAGCGATCGGGGAAAATCTGATAAAAGACAGCATCTTTGGCCCAAGCGGGTTTGGCGGCCATTCTTTCGAGGTCGGTCATCGTGGGACTCCTTGAACATATCCAGCGTATCCGTTTACCCGCCACCAGGGAATGGAGTACAATCCGGTATTCGATCATCATGCCGCAGAAATGAAAGCGTACCAATCCCATGCGATTCTGGACAGCGCCGTTGATTGTTCTTGGTGGTTTGATTGCCACCTCGATGCCCGCGGCACAGCCGAATATTCTAAAAAACGATCGCTGCGAGACGAACAATCTTGCGGATCAAGAAACGGAACTGGTCAAGCAGCTCGGTAGCGAGTGGATCCAATACGCGAAACGGGTTCATTTGCATCCCTTCGATCAATGAGTATGCTCCACAATGGCCGAAACATCGCTCAGCCTGCTCGATCGCCTGCATACCGGCACCGATTCAAATTCGTGGCAACAACTCGCTCAAATCTACACGCCCCTACTTCAAAGCTGGCTGCGGCGTTATGGACTCGAATCGAACGACGCCGACGATATCATCCAAGAAGTTTTAGTGGTTGTTTTTAAGGAACTACCCCTCTTTCAGCATTCCGGGCGCCAAGGTGCGTTCCGTTCCTGGTTACGAACGATTTTAGCCAATCGGCTTCGGAATTATTGGCGCGCGCGGCAAAAGCATCCGATCGCGCGGGGATCGAGCCACTTTCTTGAGGAATTGAATCAACTGGAGGACCCTGACAGCGGTTTGAGTCAAATTTGGGAGAAGCAGCATGACGAACATGTACTGCGTCAGTTATTGAAGCTGATCGAACCCCGATTCGAATCCCGTACCTGGCGGGCATTCCAGAGACTGGTCTTCGATGGCAGGCCGCCGGACGCGGTTGCCGCCGAGTTGGATATGTCCGTGAATGCCGTGTTCATTGCTAAGTCACGCATTCTCAGCCAGTTGCGGCAAGAGGGCAGGGGATTGGTCGGCTGAAGCGGGACCCCTTTTCACGATTTCTTGAAAGAAATCACGGGATGATGCACTTCTATTCTATAGGAGAATTCACGATCCACCTTGCCATTCAACCTATATCCCAGGGAATTCAGTCCGATGAACGACGTGCAACAAACCCATCCACTGCGAAACCAATTGATCCAATTCAGTCTGGGGAAACTCGATTCGGAGGAATCGGCCGCGATTGAAGAACATATCGCATCGTGTGACGCCTGTTGCCAGATCATTCGATCGCTGCCGAACGATACTCTGGTGGATATGCTACAGAATATCGGGACCGTATCAGATCCCGGAGCGGCTAGAGGGAAGAGCCATTCCGAACCGGCAGTCCAACCAACCATTCTCTCGGGCAATCCCTCGAACGATGGCCTTCTTGAAATCGATCCGCACGAAGATGCCGCGGGCGGCGAGGAAGCACAGGGCATGTCCAGGGCTTCCGCCATAGCCGATATTCCGGAGGAACTCATCAACCATCCACGCTATCGCATCCTGGGCTTGTTGGGGAAAGGCGGCATGGGGAATGTCTATCGGGCCGAGCATCGCTTGATGGAACGCCAGGTGGCTATCAAGGTGATGAACGGCCAATTGCTGGATCGGCCGGAAGCCGTCGAACGATTCCGCCGGGAAGTGCGGACGGCAGCGAAGCTGGTCCATCCGAATATCGTAACAGCCTTCGATGCCGAACAGGCCGGGAACCGGCACCTCCTGGTGATGGAGTATGTTGATGGGAAAGACCTGGCTCGCGAGGTTCAACAAAGTGGCCCGATGTCCGTCGAAGAGGCCTGTTTGTGCATCCGACAAGCGGCGTTAGGTCTCGAACATGCCCACCAGAGTGGGATGGTCCATCGTGATATCAAACCACAGAATCTGATCCGGTCCGGCGGTGGCGCCGTTAAAATCCTGGATCTGGGCCTGGCTCATCTGGCTACGGAAACCATCGCGTCAGGGACGTTTGCCGAAGGGCCTGGGAACCTGACCGATTTGCACACCATGTTGGGTACGCCGGATTATATCTCGCCGGAACAGACGGAAGATGCGCATCAAGCCGATATCCGATCGGATATCTACAGTCTGGGAGCGACCTTCTACTACCTGCTGACTGGCCAGCCCCCATTTTCGGAAGGATCCGTGGTCGATAAACTGGCGGCGCACGCGTATCAAGCACCACCGGAATTAACCGCTTTCCGGAGCGATGTTCCGGAAGGCGTGGTCAGAATTCTTCAGCGCATGATGGCCAAAAATCCCGCGGATCGCTATCAAACTCCCGCAGAATTGGCTGACGCAATTAGGCCTTGGTGCGGCGACTCCGATCCGTCGAAGATCCTCACCCAGCAACACCCGGCGTCGAAACGGACAAGCCAGCCGACCCAACGGCTATCCCAAGACGCACCACCATGGCGCGCCCCACGATGGCTGAAAGGCACACTCGCGGCAGCCACAGCCGCCGCCGCTGTCGTTGCATCCGTGCTGATTCTGCGCACACCCACCGGGATGGTCCAGATTCTTATCGATCCGTCGGTGCAAGATGAACCAAAGGATACCGCTGATTCAACGGCAATGAATGTTGCGACTGGGCAACAGGACTCCGAACCAGCGAAGCAGAGCGAAGCACTCCCTGCAGATGACCGCGCTGATTATTTCACGATTCCACTGCACGAATTGCCACTATTGGATGGCGTGTTACCAGAACCGGATCCAACCGCGCGGAATATCTTCCGATTCCACCGTCTGGCGAATGCAATCTTCCCCTATGCCATCTTGGATGGGCCGGGCGAAGCATCGATTCATATGGAACGCAGTGGATGGCGATTGAGTGGGGACGTTTATCGCAATGCAACTCTGGCAATCCGAGTACCGGACGAGGGAAATCCGGAAATATCCGGCCGGATTCTTCTGCCGAGCCCCGATGGGAACGGATTGGTCGTCCGGAAATTCAAGATCAACCGTGGCACGCTCAAGAGTGATAAGCAAGCATATCTGAGGCAGCAACTGGCTTACTATCAAGAACTCCTTCGAAGGGATATCCCCGGCGCTGCCTGGTTCCGGCATCAAGTCCAAGTGGCTCAGAAGGCACTGGGCGATACATCTTTAATATCCCAACCTGATCAAAGTCAAACGAATCGAAGCCGTGAAAGTGAGTTGGAACAGAGTTTCGCTTTGCTGAGTGGTGGGCGTGCTGTCAGTGAGAACCTGCAACTCGATCGGCTTCTACCAGCGACGGCCCCAGAGGACCAGATGGTGGACATGGATTCGATTCAGGGAATCACAGTCCGCCAGTTCGATTGGCTGGAATTGGTCAAGGATCTTGATCCGGAACTGGATCCACTTGCAAGCCTCGTACCTCATGACCAGCATGCAATCTTCTTCCGATCCTTCCGGGCAATGGTCGATTTGGTCGACAGCGCCGCGGTTCAGGGAACACCCATCTTGCAGATTGCCGAGCCGCGCGGCGAAGACGCACAGACCCAGAAGCGATACGAATCGCAACTTGGGCTGCCGTTAGGCACTCTGGCCCGATCGCTTGGCCCGCAGGTCATTGAAAGTGTTGCCCTGACTGGTGCCGATCCGTACCTGAGGACTGGCGCGGATGTTGCCTTCCTGTTCGAACCGAAAACGGATGCGGGCCTTATGGAACTCATCCAGGCCCAGGTTGCCCTGAATGCCAAGGGCTATCCGCAGGCAACATCCGTGCTTGGCGAGGTGGACGGTGTTGCCTATACAGGCTTCTGCACCCCGGATCGGTCGCTTTGTTCCTATCAGGCAACCATCGGTAAAACAATTATTGTGACCAACTCGCTGGCTCAACTGCGTCGTCTTGGCACCGTGGCTTTGGGAAAGAGCCCATCGCTTGCTTCGTTGCCAGAATACACCTTCTTTCGAGATCGGTATCGCCGGTCGGGTGGGCAGGAAACGGCACTCCTTGTCATTTCAGATCCCACGATCCGGAGATGGTGCGGGCCTAGGTGGCGGATTGGCGCGTCGCGCCGCGTGCAGGCCGGTGCCATCATGACCGACCTCGTGGCCCAACATCTGGACCAACTTGTCCGCGGCCAGATCCATCTGCCGGCGGATTCAAATCAAGAAAAAACTGGCCAGATTGGTTCCTGGTCCTTGCTGTCTACGGGCGTTCACTCCAGCATTTACAACACCCTGGAATTCCAGACACCCATCCTGGAACTCGACCTGAACCGAGCGACGCAGGCTGAGGTTTCCATGTACAATCGCTGGCGCGAGGGCTATCAGGGGAATTGGAGCCGGTTTTTCGATCCGATTGCCGTGCAATTC
>JAFGFZ010000467.1 GCA_016930815.1 Pirellulales bacterium
CCAGTCATTTCCTGGAGGATAGCCCCAGCAACTGGTCTGGACATTATATAAGGCGTACGTTATATATAGACCATGTGTATTGGCTCGCGGCCGTCGGAATGCCTTTTAGCGGGCAAGCCCCCGGTTGCCTCGCGCAGGAATCGCTGTTTCCAGTCGAGACCGTTGTGAAAAGGAACAAGACATGTTGGTACTCTCGCGACGATGCGACACAGCGATCCACATCGGACGCAACATCAAGGTGACTGTGCTATCCATCCGGAAGGGAGAAGTAAGGTTGGGAATCGATGCGCCCAACAATGTCCGCATCTGGCGAGATGAACTATGCCGGGCCGATCCCGCACTGTTGGATGACGAAGACAGAGACATCATCGCCGACGTAGTGAGCGACAAGACCGCCTTTCACCACATCGAGGCATCCGATGGCCCTGTTTTTTGAAATCGATGAAGCCCGGAAAGTCTTGGGACTTGAGGAGGCCGCCAGCAAGACTGAAATCGCGACGGCCTTCCAACAAATGTCGCTTCGATTTCATCCGGACAAGCACAAGCCGGAAGACAAGCCCGAGGCCGAACGGCGGATGAAAGACATTAACTGGGCGTATGGGCTCTTGCAGGAGTATTGTTCTCACAGCGATTGCAAATACCTCTTCACCGAGCGAGCGGTAGAACAAGCGTATCCACGCGATGCGTACAATTGGCGATGGGCGACATTCATGGCGGATAACATCTAGGCATGGCCATCATAAGATCATGAGTCACGATTGTTTGAACCGAGGACAGCAGGAATCAGGCAAGATCCTGCACAAAACAGAGCTGGCTCCGAGTATCTATGAATTTGTCCTCCAATCACCGCGGATTGCCAAACAATCCCTGATGAATCCTGGGTACCCACGTGGCAACTCCACGATTGCGGATCGCGACTGCACGCGGGCCTGCTGAATTGCACAATGCGATTGTCCATGCCTCCGTTGAATCCACCTTGTGGCAGTGTAAATGATTTGTCAAAAATGAGTTATGTCTCAAAATGACTGTTGATTTCCGCTGGGCACGACGGTTGCACTGTTCAGTCAGTCATGAGAGTAGCCATTGCGGTTTTCGACGGCCGGATTTCGCCCGTCTTCGATGTGGCCAGGCGGCTCGTGCTGGTAGATATTGAAAACGGACATGAGGTCCGACGAACCGAGCAGGTCGTGGAGGAAACAGACCTGGGTCCACGGGTGTCGCGGGTTGTCGGCCTTGGAGCAAACGTGCTGATTTGCGGCGCGATTTCGCGGCCACTTGAAGCCATGTTGTTCTCGGCAGGCGTGGAAGTTCTTCCGCAAGCCTGTGGTCCGTGGGAAAACGTGCTTCGAGCGTTTCTCTCGGGACAGTTGACCGAACAGGCTTTCATGATGCCCGGTTGTTGCGGACAGCGGCGGCGGTTTCGTGGCGGCCAGTACGGGGCTGGTCCAGCGTTTAGAATGTAGGGAGCCATGTCATGAAGGTAGCGGTAAGCTCGCAAGGCCCGGACCTGGGCAGCCCGGTCGAGTTGTGTTTTGGTCGGGCGCCGTGTTTCGTTATTGTCGATACGCAGTCCGGTGAACTAAGCCTATGCAACAATTTCGAGAGCATCCACACGGCCCATACCGCGGGTATGCAGGCCGCCGGAACGCTGATTAGTCTTGGTGCGACGGTGGTCATCACTAACAAGATTGGACCAAAGGCATTTGGCACGTTCCAGGCCGTGAAGGTCAAAGTCTATACGACAACCAGCCCAACGGTCACTGAAGCAGTGGAGCAGTTCAAGGCAGGATCGCTCCAACAGCTTCGCCGCGCTAACGCGAAGGAACACTCAAACCAAACAATAAAAGAAGATATTCATGCCACGAGGTGATGGAATGGGACCGCCCAACGACAGTGGACGCGGCGGGGGGCGAATGCGCGGTCCGCTTGCTGCCGGACCTGGTGGGAATTGCAGGTGCCCAAATTGCGGCCATAAGGTCCCGCATGTCGCTGGGCAACCCTGCAACCAGCGGTCTTGCCCGAAATGCGGAACTACTATGGTCAGGGAATAGTCTTCACGAGAAAGGAGAATCGCTACGCCAGGTGGAGATCGCACGGGCCCAGCAGGAATGGGTCCAATGACCGGTCGCGCGGCGGGCTACTGCGCCGGCTATACGGTTCCCGGCTTCATGAATCCGGTGCCCGGAGGTTTCTTTTGGGACCGGGGGTGCGGGGGCGGTCGTGGATGGCGGAATTGGTTTTATGCCACGGGCTCGCCTGGCTGGCAACGCGCCGGCCTAGGGTTGCTTGGCGTTGGCGGAGTCTATACGGCCCCGTTTGCTTGGCCCTTTGTCTCCGCCATTATAAGCACAGAGCAGAAACGAGAACTACTGAAACGCCAAATGGAATACCTGACCAGTACCCTTGGCGACATAAAAAAGCGTCTCGACGAACTTGAGGCCTAGCCACAGAACCAATAGGCAAGGGGTTGCCAGAACATGGAGATGGTGAGTGCAGCCGTTGCCTCCACGTCTGGGAAATTGCCTCGCAACAACAGGAAATTTCATTATGAGAATCGCTGTTACCGCTACAGGGCCCTCGTTGGACGGTCCCATCGATCCGAGATTCGGCCGTTGTCCCTACTTCCTGATTGTGGAAACGGATGACCTGGCATTCGAGGCGGTGGAAAACCCCAACATCATGTTGGGCGGTGGCGCCGGCATCCAGTCGGCGCAATTGATGAATGAGAAAGGAGCAAAATATCTGATGACGGGCAACTGCGGCCCCAATGCCTATCAGACCCTGAACGCGGCTGGGGTCGAGGTGATCGTCGGATGCACTGGTCGCGTGCGCGACGTCGTTGAACAATTTAAGCTAGGTCGACTTGGTGCAGCGGCTGAGCCCAACGTTGTAAGCCATTTCGGCATGGGAAATCCTATGTCAGATACCGCAACCCCACCATTTCAGCAGCCTCTAGCAACACAAAGCGCCCAGCAACCTCCGATGACCGGCATGGGAATGGGCCGCGGCGGCGGAATGGGAATGGGCCGCGGCGGTGGCAGAGGCATGGGCCGGGGTGGCGGCATGGGCCGTGGCATGGGAAGAGGCATGGGTGGCGGCATGAGTGCCGATACCTGGTCACCGGCGTCCTTACCGGCTTCGGTTGCGGGATCGCCTTCAAACACGAGCGAGGAACAGAAACCCAAGATGCTCAAAGAGCTTTCGCAGATACATGGATATGGCAAACGTAGTTCTTGGGTTGCCACGGTGAATGCCGCGCGATGCACGGCTTGCGGTGCTTGCGCAGCCGTCTGCCCGATGGACGCAATCACGGTCAATGCAGTGGCTCACATCGAGACCGCCAATTGTGCCGGATGCGGCGTATGCGTTGATGCATGTCCACAAGATGCTATCACATTGAAGAGTCAGTGAAGGGTGCTCCAGACGCCAAAGCCGCCATGAAACCTTGTCGGAATCTGTGAAACGCCTTGAGATCCCGATTGAAAGAGGAGTCTATTTGTGCCAGATCGACAGGTTCGCGTGACATTTCAACCGTGGGGTCGCACCGTATCCGTTCTGTCAGAAACAACCGTTCTAGAGGCGGCGGCCCGGGCAGGCTTGACGATAGATACACCCTGTGGCGGCATGGGGACGTGCGGTAAATGTCGGGTCCAGGTAATCAGCGGGGCCGGCGAACCAACTGAAGCCGACCGCGAGATATTCGACGACCATCAATTGCGGGAAGGCTGGCGATTGGCGTGCAAGACGGCCGTGTACGGTGCAACTGTGGTCCATGTGCCAGAGACCTCACTCTTTGCCAGCACATGCCAGATCCTACGGACGGCCAGTGCGGAGGCGACCGTGGAAATACTGCCCGCCGTGCGAAAAGTCTATGTCGAACTTTCCACTCCGACGTTAGCTGACAGCATTCCCGATCTGCGAAGATTGGAGCAACGGACCAGTCCCATTAAGACTGACCTGGCCTTGCTTCGCCGGCTCCCCGGGGTGCTCCGTCAGCATGAGTTCAAGGGTACGGCCGTACTATCGGACCATCGCCTCATTGACTTCGAGCCCGGGGACACGACGTCGCAATGTTACGGAGCAGCATTCGATATCGGGACCACCACCATGGTTGGCTCGCTGTTGAACCTGCATACCGGCGAAGAACTGGCCCTGGCTGCTCGATTGAATCCCCAGGTACGATTCGGGGATGACGTGCTATCGAGAATCAAACATGCCGATTCGTGTTCCGATTGCCTGGACATTCTGCGCCGCGTGGTCGTTACAGAAATAGCGCGGATGATCGAGGAAATGCGCGCAGAGGCAAATGTTCAACGCGACCACATTTACACAATCGCCTTCGCAGGCAACACGACGATGGAGCATTTGCTTTGTGGCATCGACACTACCCAATTGGGTCAAGTCCCTTTCGTACCGGCCCATGCTCGTGGCCTGTGGATTCCCGCTGCGGAAATGGAAATCCCGATTAACCGCCGAGCCATGGCCTATGTGTTTCCCGTCATCGGGGGTTTTGTGGGTGGCGATACGGTTGCCGGGATACTTTCCACACAGCTGGCTTCTCAGTCTGGGCCGACATTGATGGTGGACCTCGGCACCAACGGCGAGATTGTCCTGTTCAACGACGGGCAAATATGGGCTGCCTCGACGGCGGCAGGACCCGCCTTTGAAGGGGCTCGCATTTCCTACGGAATGCGGGCTACCCAAGGCGCCATCGAGAAAGTCGCGATGGATGATGATGTACAGTGCGGCGTGATTGGCAATGGTTCCCCAACCGGCATCTGCGGAAGTGGATTGATCGACATCGGCGCGGAACTCCTGAGGCATGGCATGGTTTCTCCCGAAGGTCGGATGCTGGCGTCGGACGAACTGCCAACGGGCCTGTCGGCTGCCCTGAAGCGGCGAGTTCAGCATAACGGCAATGGCATGATACAGTTTCTGCTTGCTAACGGTGAGACCAATGCGACCGACCTGCCCATTGTGCTCACACAACGAGACGTCAGGGAACTTCAACTCGCCTGCGGAGCAATCCGTGCGGGAATCAAAATACTGCTGAAGACCGCCGGGGTGCAATCGACGGATTTACGGACCGTGCTGATCGCGGGCGGTTTTGGCAGCTTTATTCGACGCAGTAATGCCCAGCAAATCGGACTTCTCCCGGTGGATGTCGACCATCGCCGCATACACTACGTGGGCAATGTCTCGCTGGCAGGGGCGAAATGGGTGGTCTTGTCGACCGAAGCAAGAAAGCAGGCGGAAGAACTCGCGGCACATACACGTCTGGTGCAACTGTCCATGGACCCGGATTTCCAAGATGAGTTCGTCGAGGCGATGATCTTCCCAAGCAACCGGCCAGAGGTCAACAATGCGACCTACGCTTCAAAGTCTTTTCTCACCGATGACATGCTGACCCCAACCAAGAAGGTGATATAGGATGACTCGAACAAGAATGGTAGTTATGGCTGTCGCGGCTCTGTTGTGTGCCTGGTGGGCGTCGCCTGCCCATGCTCAACGAGGAATGGGCGATTCCGTCGGAATGGCGAAGAGGCAAGTCCTGCCAGAATTAGTGAACCTGTCAGGCACTTTGACAGCCATTGAGACGCAACCATGTAAAGGAGGCACGGGCTCCGGCGTTGTCGGAACGCACATTGTGCTTAAAACCGATAAGGGTATGTTATTGACTATCGACCTTGGATGGGCAAAGGCCGTCGAGCCGATCGTGAAGCAACTGGCGATTGACAAAACAGTAGAGGTTGCCGCTTTCCGGACGGACAAGATGCCGAAAGGGCGCTACGTTGCGAAGTCTCTGACCTTGGACGGCAAGGCCGTGCAACTTCGAGACGACAACCTCCGCCCCTTCTGGGCGGGACGCGTCATGGGTTGGTATAGTTCCGAAGAAAATTCTGTCGATCCCGATGGCCCAGGCCTTGGGCATGGACGCGGCTGGGGACGCGGCCGTGGTTGGGGTGGGGGACGCGGACGCGGTTGGGGACGTGGATGGGGGCACGGCTATGGATGGTGATCCGAACCTATTGTGTCGACGGGCTCGCGTTTACCGATAACGATCGAAGCCGCACCGGGCACACCCGCCGGGGTTCACCGGATCCGGCTCGACAAGCCATTTCAAAACGAGGTACAATGATGCCTACCTACGAGTACGAGTGCGACGAATGCGGGGAGAAATTCGAGCAATTCCAGAGCATGAAGGACGCCCCCGTGAGAACCTGCCCCAAATGTGGCGCTTCGGTGAGACGGCTCATCGGACCCGGAGCTGCGATCATCTTCAAAGGTTCCGGGTTTCACGCTACCGATTACCCGCGAACCTCAACCCGATGTGGGCGCGCAGCGCCGTGCTGCGGACGAGATGCGCCGTGTGATCGCCCTCCCTGCGACGAATAATCGCGCTCGGCGCGATTGGAGTTAAAGACCATGAAGCTTATTGCTTTGGTTCTTGTGTTTGGGTTCCTTCTCAGTAGTTGGGTTGTTCTGACAAGCCCATCAGCCCAAAAAGAACAGATCACATCACAACGATTTATCGTTTCCTCGATTGGCCGTGTCACGAAGGAGAAAGAGAAGACTCACATCGTACTGGACAAGCGGTACCAGCCGGGACTGCTCGGCTTGGATGGGTTTTCCCACATCTATGTGTAC
>JAFGFZ010000468.1 GCA_016930815.1 Pirellulales bacterium
AGGGCAAGCGGACGTGAGCGGAGCGAACGGACGCGCCGCCCTGGGTTGGCAACCGATCCGAAATATCGGCCGAGCCGGTGATGTTGCCAGCGATTCCGGTTTGCCGAGGCCGAAAACAGGGTGGTCGGCTTGGAGTTTCGCCCTGGCGCGAACGTCGAATCCTGCAATAAACATGGCATCCATTCGCCCGTCATGACATGGCCCACCATCGTCATCACCCACATGGTGCGATTCCATGCCAAGTGGCCATTCTGTTGTAGGATGCGATGGCAGCCCGCATGCCATTGCGGTCTCGAAATGAGCGGATGGGATATTCGCCTCCTATGCTCGAACGCCGGATTTCTGGGAAAGAGAACCTGAGGCGGCGTGACCGCTCGAAGACTCGCGGTCCCTTGCTCTGGGCTAGTATCTTTAACGCTTACAGCGTTTGATGCAAAATCAACCTATTCAGAAAAGATATGGGGTCAGAGTGCCCTTAGTCATTAGGATTCACTGGCCGAGGCGGCTAGGATAAGTTTCTGCAATGGCCAGACCATTGGGAATCATGTTTGCCGGGGCGTTGTATCACATCATGTCGCGGGAGAACGAGAACTCAAACAGACCGCCAAAAAGTTGTCCAGACAACTCCACTAGTGACTAAGTCTGCTCTGACCCCATGTCCACGGGCAACTCGACATCAGCTTGCAGACCTGAAGCAAGATCCTGAACATGCAAGTGCCATACACCCGGCAGATCGTTACAGGCGATGTCAAATGTCAGCTCGAGTCGACCCGCGATTGCAGCATGATACCCGGAATATTCAGCGATTCGTCCATCTGGGTCTCGCAGTTCCACTCGCAGCGGTAGAACCGCCGGGACCGGCATCCCTTGGTCATCACGGACCTCGACAACACACTGAGCCGATTGACCAAGTTGAACCGATTGCGGGCTCACGACGTTGATTGACGAGATGGCTCGCGGCATGGACAGAAACAGGCGGCCATCGCATGGACCGAGTGTGACAGGCCAGTGAAGTGTGACCGACTTCGCGTTCGGATTCTCTTCGTGAACGGAATCCTCTCGGCGATGAGCTAATAGGTCATAGACTACACTGCTAGATGACTGGTCGTGCAGCATTGCGGTTGTCTCTGACATGCGACCGGCTTCTTGCACGAGGCCATGCTGTCCCACATAGGGGCCAAATTCCCGGCGATCATTGACCAGAAACAGATACGTCGATGAACCATTCGCACTGAATGTCCGGTAGTACGGGACAACATCCGGATTGGAGGATTCTACTGGCCAAGCGTACTTGTTTAAAAGTTCACGCCGAAGAGTTGCCGCGAGTTTGAGCAACGCTGCCTTGTCGACGTCCGCCTTCTTGGTGCGGGCTAATGGCGTCAAACGAATGTCGGGTGTGATTGCTGGGGCGAGGCGGTCATCGGCCACAACGATTCCACCGTGCTTCTGAAATGCACGCACGCGCTCGGCGATGGAATGAATCAGCACATCAGAGTCGGGCATCACCAACACCTTGTAGCCGCCAAGACCGTATTTCAGGATACTCTCATCATACACCACATCGGCCTGTAAACCGGCGTGCTGTAGTACTTGATAACAATCACCTGTCCAGGTGTGGCTCCAACCGTACGCGCCACGATGCGCAAACATCTGCGCGGCAAAACTTTCATAAAAAGCCACATTGTTCCTAGCTGCTGGGATGCGACGAAGCATCGGGCCTAGCGGTTCCACGATCTCATGGATCAACCGCTGGAGCTCATGCTGTGTATCCGGATTTGTGTAACGATAGGATGATGGATAGTCTGCAGGGACGAGACTTTGCCAGCCGTGATACATTATTCCCTGAATAGGACGGCTGATCTTTGTCCAGAACGCTTCGCGCAGATGCATAGGAGCGATTGTGATGTAGGCGGCGTCCGGATCGTGGTCGTCCCAGGGCGAGCGGATTTGAGGCTTGTTCGCTTCCACGATCGGCGCAGTCTGCGAGCGATACCAGATGAGCTGCGTCATCTTCATCACTTGTTGTGGCGTGGCAGCACCGCGCGCCATGGCTATTAGTTCATCGGTGGGCAAGCCAATACGCAGCGGTTCCGGATACGAATATGTCCACTGGGACAAGATATCGACTTCGCCTCCGCTGCCAAAGACACTTGCCACTCGCACTGCCGGATCGTGAAACGTCCACAAATCCGCGCGGTCGGCTGCACCACGTTTCAATCCACGGGCCGTCGCCGTGTTGAGAGCGGGCCAGCCATCTCCCTCGCGCCAAAACCACTGGAAGTACTTGTAAAGCGGATGATCGTCGGGAATCACACCATCCGTTGGGAAGTTCTTCAGCGATGAGTGATCGACACCCCATTTCGCGATCGCTTCCGGCGGGATATCAGCAGCATTCGTTCGGCGATACGCGGCCCGGTCCACGTCGCTGAAGCTAAGCGCCGCCGCGTCGCGGAGCTCGCTGTGGATCAATGCACCATCAAAGGCTGGAAATCGCCCGTAGAGTCTACCGGCTGAATGGCCAACATCTTGGCAGAATTTCTGCACACGTTCATACAGCCCGTTGATGCCCGCCTGCGGCAGTGGATTGCCGGCCCGATCCACTCGAGAGAATTCCTTGGTCATATTATCCAAGCTGTGGCCCGGTGACAGAGAGATGAGAACTTTAAAGTCGTTCGCCAATGCCTCGTCGAGGACCGTGGCCACCGCGCGCCGTTTCTCCTCAGGCCACGTGTCCTGCGGCTCTTGCTTTTGCCATACCTGATGCTCATCAATATCCAGACCAAGACAATGTGTGAAACCAATCCGTTTCAACCGAGGCAGTTCCTTCGTGATCTGGGACACGCCACCCACACCCCATTGCACCACCGGCATACGATCTGGTACGGGTCGAGCGACAATGCGAATTGGAAATGATTGGACCAGCCGATGCGCCGAGCCATTGGCCGGAGCCAGTGCACCGTCTTTTAATGTTGCACGAAGTCGCAGTTCATACTGGTCCGGACGCAGGCTTGTGTCGAGCTGGACCTTGATGGACTGGGGCACGCCCGGCTGCAGGTCAGTCAGGGTAAAATCGCCGATGGATAAGCCGGATATCGTAGCGGTAAGTTCCACGTTAGGCAGCGGTTCTCGTTGCAAGTTGGTGATATGGACGACAGCGGTTGGAGGTGGTTCTTTCCTGACGAAGACGCGGCGTTCCAAATCCAATTCCATCCGCACACGGCCGAACTCACGAACCCCCCGGCTAATGCGAATTTGATCGAGTACACCGGCAAATCCCGAGTACAGACTCCCGCTGCGATCGCCTATCGACAAAGGGAGCGGGCCGGGCGAGATTGAGCGCCGACCTGGTGCCGTGCGCCCGCCCAACGACTCGCCATTTCGATAGAAACGCACCGTCCCCTTCCCGTCGTAGGTGACCGCGATGTGCTGCCATGTGCTGACGGGCCACTCGACTCCATCCGAGTAGAATGTCTCCGAGTCATCACCAAAGCCCAACACCAGTTGCAAACGACGCATGCCGTTTTCAGAAATGGTCAACAGCAGTTGATAATCATTGTGTGAGACATACTTTTTACA
>JAFGFZ010000469.1 GCA_016930815.1 Pirellulales bacterium
CGATCCGGCCATCAAGCCACAACGGGATCTCTAGTTGTTATCGAACTCCGGCCACGGTTGGATTGGGCGATGGCCGGGTGGGCATTGATTTCCCCCGAATTTAGAGGATCCGGGTTCGGTGGACCTGCGGGATCTCGGGAAAGGGATGGAATTCCTGGAAAGGGATGGGATCCCGGTATTCTTGTGGAAGGTTCAGGGCGAGTCCGGATCGGGCTTCTTTTCGGATTGATCCAGGGCTGTGATACGGTCCCTGGCCTGATCCACCTGGGCGGCCAGTTCCCGGTTCCCTTCATAGAGGGCGACAACACTCTCCCAAATCTGCCGAGCTGCCTGGACATGACCGGTCGTGACCAACTCGTCTGCCCGGTCTAGATGCCGCTGGATGAAAGCCAGCTGGCTCTCGTGGCTGTTGCCCTGGCAGCGGCCGATCTTCTCTATCTGCTGCCGGGCCAGATTCACGTACGGCCTATCCGTTGATTCGTTGCTTGCAGAGAGCAAATGGACGAGTGCCTGATAGCGGGCTAGGGCCGTTACCCGATCTCCAAACTGCTCGAATTCCCAGGCCTGGGCAAACAACCTTTCCCCTTCACACGATCGTGGCCGCCCAAGTTGCGTGTTGAATCGAAGCCGTTTCATCGCTCGATCCATTTCGATTTGATCAAGATAATCAGCCACCTGCTTCGCATATTGGCCGTTGGGAAACCGCCTCTTGAGGGGGAGCAGGCAGTCACGCTCGGCCCGGTACCAGTCGGTCACATCGTCGGATGCCATCAAGGTCGTCGCCCTTTGGAAGAGTGCGGCTTCGCTCGGTGGCCACAGAAACCAAATTGTCCCAGTAACCAGCAGCAATAAACATCCCGCCAAAAACCAAGCTCGTTCGTAAAATGGGGATTGATCGGGTCGGTGACTGCGTTTGCGGCGGATGCGGGCAAGCTCCGCTTCATCTTCCTTATCTCCTTGCCTGACGAGGGCGGATTCCTTGCGGGCCAGGGTACGCTGGGCTGTCCCCATCCCCGATGCGACGACCCGTTTTGTCTCGGCGAGGGCATCAAGTAAATCACTTGCCGAGGCGGGCCGGTCCTTGGGATTGGGTGCCAGAAGCCGTTCGATCAAGACGTCAAGCCAGACCGGGCAGGCCATTTCTAAAGACGTCAGCCGTGGAGGAACCATTGTCTTCTTGGCGATCGCCAACGCGGCAGTCGAGTTAGCGACAAATGGTGGCCTACCTGTGAGCATCTGAAACAGCAGGCAGCCGACCGAGTGAAGATCGGACTGCTCCGTCGAAGTTGTTCCCCCATCCAGCAGCTCCGGGGCCAAGTAGATCGCCTGGTGCAGATTCCGTCGATCGCGGGCAAGCCCTAGATGCCGTTCCACTCGAATCGTCGCCAGGCCCCCCAATTTGACCTTCCCCGAGCCATCCAGAAGTACTTTCTCTGCGGAGAGGCGTTCGTGGAGAAACCCTTTCGAATGGGCGTATGCCAGGCCGCGACAGATGCCCTGAGCGATATCCACGGCCCCTTCCCACGGGATCTTTCCGCGTCGATCGAGCTGCTCGGCCAGAGATTCACCGCTAACGAACTCGAACACGATGTGGGGCCAGCCGTCTGCGACTGCTCCACCGAGGCACCGGACAATATTTTCGTGGATGAGTGGTTTCAAAGCGGCAAGGTCCGAAACGAAGGCTGTCACTTCGTTTGGGCACGATAAAATTCCGTGCGGCAGAATCCGAATTGCTAATGCTACACGCCGTTCGATATGGATTGCCCGATAGGTGTGGCTGCGATCTGGGCTGCCGAGCTGTTCTTCGAGTGCAAAGGGACCGAGGCGTGATGGAATGGTATGCATTGTGTGTGGTTCGTTGGGTTGCAAGAATGTTTAACTATTGATGTCTTTTCTGATTCAGCAACGGGAACAAATTGACTGGTGATGGTTCGTGCCGCCACGGCCTTGAACCAAGTACCAGGTCAGAATATGCTAATTCTAATTGACATCCGATTTGGACGTTGTGAAAGGATCCATGATGCAGATTGTAGTGCTGGATGGTTATACATTAAATCCGGGTGACAATCCCTGGGATCCCGTTGCTGCCTTGGGTGAAACAATCATCTATGACCGAACACCATTGGACCAGATAGTGGACCGAGCAGCCGATGCGGAGATCGTTCTGACAAACAAGACCCCAATTTCTGCCGAGACGCTGGCGGCACTACCAAAACTGCGGTTCATCTCCGTATTGGCGACGGGTTATAATGTGGTCGATATCCTGGCCGCGAGAAAACGAAATATTTCCGTATCGAACGTCCCTGTATACGGTACCGATGCCGTCGCACAGCATGTGTTCGCCGTTCTGTTGACACACTGCCATCAACCGACACGGCATGATCAAGCGATCCGGGACGGCCAATGGAATACATCGGGTGATTTCTGTTTTTGGATCAGCCCGCTGATTGAACTCGCGGGCAAAACGATGGGAATTGTTGGATTTGGCCGGATTGGTCGGCGCGTTGGTGAATTAGCCCATGCCTTCCGGATGCAAGTCCTTGCCCACGATATTGTAGAGTCCGATCCTCCCGGCTACGCACCGTTTGAGTGGAAAACAATTCGGGAGATTTTTTCGGCAGCGGATGTTGTTTCGTTGCATTGCCCACAAACCGATGAGAACAGCGGCATGGTGGACAAGGAATTGATCTCCCGCATGAAACCGACTGCTTTCCTGATCAATGCCGCCCGCGGCGGGCTCATCAACGAGTACGATCTCGCGCAGGCGCTGAATGACGGCGCGATCGCCGGAGCAGCCCTCGATGTTCTCTCTCGCGAACCAATCACCGAAGATAATCCCATAAGAGCAGCGCGTAACTGCCTGCTCACGCCACACCACGCTTGGGCGGCGCTGGAGGCTCGGCGCCGGCTAATGGCCGTTACTGCCGACAATATCGCTTCGTTTCTTCAAGGGCATCCAATCAACATCGTCAACTAAGAAAACACCAAATAGGGATCATATGAAACTTGCAGAACGCCTGAAACGTTTGGGAACAGAAACAGCTTTTTCGGTCTCTGCGGAAGCTGCCGTTTTCGCGAACCAGGGGAACAAGGTCTACCCATTCCACTTGGGTGACATGAACATCAAAACACCACAGAATATCATCGATGCCGCATTTCGCGCGGCGAATGAAGGGAAAACAGGCTACTGCCCCAATTACGGCATCCCCCAACTTCGCGAAATCTTGGC
>JAFGFZ010000005.1 GCA_016930815.1 Pirellulales bacterium
GAAACATCCTTCATCTCAACTGGCTTTCTCATGGATTTCGTTCTTCAGCCCTGGAAACTCTATGTTGCTATTCTCGCTGGTTGGATTAACCGGCAACAGCAAGAAATGATCGAATACCTACGGACCGAGAACCAGGTGTTGAAAGAAAAGATCGGTAAGAAACGCATTCTCCTCACGGACGATCAGCGGCGGCGGCTTGCAGTGAAAGGCAAGATCCTTGGTCGAAAGATGCTCAAAGAAGTTGGCACCCTGTTCACACCAGATACGATCCTACGTTGGCACAGAACCCTGGTAGCCAAGAAGTGGAACTATAGCGATACACGAAGATACATTGGCAGACCAAGAATCCGCCAAGTCATCGTCGATTTAATTTTGCGATTTGCTAATGCGAATCCGACCTGGGGATATGATCGAATCCAAGGTGCTTTGGCGAACGTACATAGCGTACGCTTGCCGCCGCGAAGCCCGAACTTGAATTCGTATTTGGAAAGATACTTTTCTTCGCTAAAATCAGAGTGTCTCTCCAAGATGATTTTCTTCGGCGAAACATCACTACGCAATGCGGCTCGCCAGTATCTCGAACACTACCATTCTGAGAGGAATCATCAGTCGCTGAAAAACTGTATCATCGAACCTGGTGATGAAGTCGGTCGAAGCGAAGGTGTGATTCAACACTGTGAACGACTCGGCGGGCTGCTGAATTACTACTATCGAAACGCAGCATAACATGCGGTTTCGATACCTGGGCTGTAGAATATCGATACGCATGCGCTCATTTCTACAATGTCCGCACTTTGTAGAAATAATTGTCCACCATTCCAAGAAAATACCACCCAAGTTCGGCGGAAATTCCAGTGAGTCGCAAAACATAATTCCAGGTTGCTAAAGAAGTTATCAATCGGATGAATTATTTGACCGGACGGGCTTTTTAATACCGAGTAATGCTTTACCGATGTTTTGGCCGAATCTCGAATGTACCAGAATATACTTACTTCAGCCATTGCAAACTTCCCATACCATCATAGCAAATGGTATAGTATGAATGAAACAAGGCATTACATATCATTAGGTAATCTACCATGGAGGGCATACTATGCCCAAGATTGATGATATTGAAAATGAGTTGGAATTGCTTTCGCGAAGCGAGAAGGCACGATTGCTCCAGCGAATTGTTCGGGATCTGGGCGATTCATTCCCAGGTATAGAAAGCACGCCTGGTGTTTGCGGTGGGGAGCCCTGCATTGTGCGAACCCGGATTCCCGTCTGGATCTTGGAACAAATGCGACGCCATGGAGTTTGCGAAGCCGATATTTTACGAAGTTACCCCACGTTACGTGCCGAGGATCTGGCCACTGCTTGGGCTTTCGTCCGTGCCCATCGTAGTGAAATTGAGCAACAAATTCGCGAGAATGAGGAGGCTTGACTGGTGGCGAAGCTCTATGCAAATGAAAACTTCCCGCTTCCCGTAGTGGAAGAACTGCGCCGCTTTGGACATGATGTAGTAACGGTTCAGGAAACCGGTAAGGCTGAGCAGCGAACACCTGACGAGGACGTGCTCCTGTTGGCTATTGCCGACGATCGAGCAGTATTGACTCTAAATCGCAAGCATTTCATTCGGTTTCATGGCGAGCAGCCCAATCACGCTGGGATTATTGTCTGTACTGTCGATCCGAATTTCAATCGACAAGCAGCCAGTATTCAAGCGGCTATGGAAGCTACTCCCGTTCTATCCGGACAACTCATTCGCATCAATCGGCCATCGAGCTAATATGATTATACTGCCTACAAAATTGTATGCTTGTGAAGAGTCGCGGACTGCCCTATGCAGGCAGGAACAGGCTGCATGGGTGTATTCGGAGTCTTAGGGATTGGCCTGGTAATAGATAGTCGGTACGTCTTTGCTGTGGTTGTTGGTTTCGTGGTAATTGGTTTTGTGGTATACCACGAAACCCTTGAAATACCATCATAAGTTGTTATACTTTGTTCATGTTTGCACGATTTGCAACTCCTGACGAATTCACTGTAACCTGTTTCATGTCAATGGTTATGAGCTAAAATAGCTGGTTTTTGTCGGTGTTTTCCCAAGCTGGACGTCGCGGGTTCGAATCCCGTCTCCCGCTCTTGAGGTAGCGGTGGTGGTGCAAGCCGACGGTTTGTGTTACAGCCGCCGCCGCTACCTCGCCGAAACATACTAACCGATTCGCTAGCATAGAGCAAATAAAAAAGTGGCTCTTTCGAGAAATTTCGTCAAAAACCTCAAAAAAGCCCTCGAGGAAGCGGAGATTAGCCAGGCGGAACTTGCCAGGCTGTCCGGCGTCCACTACGTCACGATCAACCGGATACTTCATGGGCATCTGAACCCAACGATTGATACGTGCGAAGCGCTTGCAAAAGCCCTAGGAATTAAGCCGGAATATGCATTCTCAGCACCGGCAAGAAGATCCTAAAGGCCCTGTTGACATACCTTAGCGACCTTGCTAAGATCGCCGGCGTAACACATACCGTCGGCAGCCTCTTGGCCATTTCTGGCCGATCGGTTGCCTTTAGAAGCAACTGGAATCTTGTAGGATCCCACAAGATGTGTGGACTGCATGGATGTTTTTAAATTCCCCCAGTGACCGCGCGTGCTTGAGGTGCGCGCGGTCACACATTCATGGGTTCGAAAAGCATAAGGACTCTGATGGAAACCAAGCTAATTGATCGGATCATATTCCTGACGGCGATGGCGTTGATCGCACCATTGGCTGCTGTGGATTGGCTGTACTACGAACTCAAAAGGATCGTTCGACAAGGAATTGAATGGTTCGAGCGACATTATGCCACCAATCGAAGGATGCTGGGGACCGGCCAGCAGGAGGTTGATCAGCTTCATACTGACTGAAAACTGGTTTCGACGAAACAGATCAATATAAAGACGATGGAGAAATCGGATGGAACCTACGAAACGTCAAGCTGAAGTACTCAAGGCGATCGTTTCCTTTTGGCAGAAGCACGGCTATGCGCCAACAATACGCGAGATCACAGATGGAATTGGCAACAGCTCGCCCCAGGGCGCTGCAGTACTGCTGAAGTGCTTGGAAGCCAAAGGCTACATAACACGCAATGGCATTCGACCACGAACGATCCGTGTGCTTCGACTCCCATCAGACAATGAAAACGGTGGCCCGACAGACGTTCCACCAGAGCCAGGTGTCTACGAGAACGTGCCATTTGAAGACTACCTGGCATGGGACGCGGTGTCCAATTCGCGGACCTCTTTGGCATTGAGGTGACTGGCACATTACCGCGCCGGCTACACCCAGGAGCCGTCCCCTGCAATGCGTCTTGGATCCCTGGTTCATTGTGGTGCGTTGGAGCCGCTGGCAATCGCTCAGTGGTATGCGGTGATGCCGGCTTTCGAACTGGATGCGGAAAACCAGACCAAGGATGGGAAGCCGACTCAGAGCAAGGCAACGACCTACTACCGCGACAAGGCGGCCCAGTTCGCCGAGGCCAACCGGAACAAAGAGATTGTGACGCAGGCCGAGTATGACAATCTGGTCGGTCTGGTGCGGTCTCTGGCCAGCAATGAACGGGCCATCGAATATCTCGGCAGTGAAGGGCCGGTTGAAGTGTCAATCGTCTGGGAGGACCACAACACCGGTCTTCTCTGCAAGGCACGGATTGACAAATGGCAACGCGACAAACAGCGGTTCTGCGATCTGAAGACATGCCGGGATCCGCTCAAGTTCAATCGGGCGATCGCTGACTACGGCTATCACCGGCAGGCCGCATTCTACCAGATGGGCCTGCACGCCGTTTTGAAAGACATCCGCCTGTGGCAGACACCGCACCTGGTCGCAATCGAACCGGCCGAGCCGTGGGGAGTACGTGCAGCACCGGTCCATGAAGAATGGCTGGTCATCGGCCGAGAAGAAGTCAACCGAGCCCGTAAGCTCATTGCGGAAGCGAAGGAGCGGGATGAGTGGCCAGGCTACGACAGTCCCGATCATTGGCTCCCACCTGGCTGGTACGGGGCCAAGGAATCAGACGATCCAATCGAGTTGACAGTCGGCGGCGAAATCCTGGCAGTCTGATAACGAAAGGAAAAACATGCGAGCAACCGATCTGTGTCCAAGCCCCCACATGGAAGCGGCGGACCTCGGTGATAAAGACGTGAAGGTGACAATCCAAGGTGTTTCATTTGATGAGGTTGGCGAGGAAAAGAAAACGAAGGGGATTATCCATTTCGAGGAGTTCGACCGCGGCTTCGTGGTCAATCGAACGAATCTCAAGCGAATCATGGCATTGCATGGCCCTGAGACCAACGAGTGGATCGGAAAGAAGATCACGCTTTACCCCTCGGAAACCGACTTTGCCGGCAAGACGGTGCCTTGTATCCGGGTCCGCGAGAAGAAACATGCCGAAACATAGGAAAACATCATGAAACATCCTGAAAGGTCATGAAACATCGGGGAGTTCTGGAAAGATCCAAGATGAAGCAGGGCACGCTCGACAAGCTGAAGTTTCAAAAACTGCAACGCCGGCTAAAAGAATCCACTCGGGGAACAGTCGGGCTCCTTGAGATGCTCTGGCTTGGCACGGCCACCAACTGCCCGGAGGGAGATATCGGCCGGTTCACGAACGAGGAGATCGCTATTATCTGTGATTGGGATGGCGA
>JAFGFZ010000470.1 GCA_016930815.1 Pirellulales bacterium
ATCCTGGTCGAACGTTCTTTTCAAGCCCAGTTGGTGATACCGACAGCGGCGTCTCTTGCGTTCGGTCTGCTATTTGCAACCTTGATCGTTCTCATCCTGGTCCCAGTTGTCTATATGCTCTACTGCCGCGTGATGAATCCGGAAACCTCCTTAGCCCTCGAAACAATCCCAGATGCCCCTGCCCTATCGGAGATATCTGGTCTAAAGGGGGGCCGGCAAATCGCGGTGTTGGAAGATGGCGGCGGCAATCGTGAAGCTGACCAGGCCAAGTACAATCAAGATCCCATAGCAATCGAAGAGGCTCGTCCAGACATTGCCCGAACCGGTCAGCAACGCATGGATTAATACCTGGGGCTGATACGCGGAAAAGAAGGTTGCCTTCGATAGCCACGGGAACTGGGGGGCCTGGAGAGCGACGATTTCAATGATCCCTTCGACCGCGCAGAATCCGATCACCAGCCCGACCGTCCGGCTCCGGATGCGGTCCCACGAGGACAGGAATGTCGTGATACCGGCAAGGAACAGACCAAGTGCCACCAGATTGCCAGCCGCGGCTAGAAAGGTCCAGGCGGAGACGGTCTGTTCCAATTCAATGGTCATCAAACCCATCCAGGTGCCCAACCAGGCGGCCAGGCCGATCACGAGGCATCCCGCCAGCGTGACACTGGCATGGGCAAGTAGATAGACAAGGCGAGAAACCGGCTGGGCCAAGACCATCTCGAGTGTCCCTTCCCCCAAACCGCCCGATATCGATTCAGAACTTCGCGCGATCACCCACAAGGCCATCAACACCAACAAGGCCGGATCCTCGTAGCCGGCCGCCAACCGGCCCGCCGGCGAGGAGACGAAATCAAGGGGGACCGTAAACATCTTCTGAATGAAATCGGGAGCGTATTCGGTGAGAAGATCCTGAAGTTCGGATATCTCAACCAGCGACGCGATCCAGACCAGGATCCAGCAGAGCGCAAAGATCATCCAGGTGCAGCCGCAAAGCAGCCACCGCGAGTCAATGAACGATTTCATCCAGAGGGTGTGGAACGTGGGCATCGGAGGAATGACGAATGACGAAGGCGGAATGAGGAAATCAGAATGAGGAAAGAAGGACGAAATGAGATGTTGGCTAACACTTCAACGATTTGATTTGTTCCCTTTGTTCTAACCATCGACAAACACTATCTGCGGCAATCTCCCAATCAGCGTCGAGCATGATGTCGTGCGCAAGATCCGGAAACAGTTGGAAGTCCGCCTTATACTTGTCTGCAGTCATCTGCACCTCATCCGGAGAAAAAAGGGCGTCATTCTCCGCTCCGGTCACAAACATCGGCACGCGCTGGTGATAGTTGAGCTCAATCTTTGGACGCAGCATTTCTATGGAAGCCCTATACGATTCGCTGTCCATCTGGGATGCAATATCGGCTACCCTGTCATCCGGTAACCGCTGTGAAAGAAAGAACGTTCGGACTTTCTTCGGCGTATCAACGAAACGGTAAAGATTTCGGCTGAAGATGGCGCCCAAATACGTCATCGGAAACTTTCTGAACATCCGCAACGAACACCGCTTCGTCCCCGACGGCGGCACAGAAGCAAGAAGAACAGCTGCGGCTACTGGGTGTTGCTCCAGGTACTTTTGCACGAGAAAGCCCCCCATGGAGTGTCCAATTAATATTGGATCTTGCTTAATAACCCCTTGAACCACATCCCGTATGTCAGTCACGTAGTCCGATATACTTACACGATTAATGGGCTGAGTTCGCGCGGAGGTGCCGTGGTTCCGTAAGCTGAGTGCATAACAGGTGTACCCGCGATCTCTGAAAAAGGGGAAAAAATGACGTTCCCAGCCCGACGCGTTGTGCCACGCACCGTGCACGAAGAGAATTGGATGTTCATGCTGAAGCCGGTTGGGGACGACTTTCCTGACTTCGAGGTCTACCTGCTCCATCCTGAGTTCCCAGTAGTTAGAGAGTGATAGAGTCTTAGCGTGTAACATGCGCGCACGGTGCGCGCATCTATTTTATGCTGCTGGAGCTAATCCATGGTAATGCAGTTGCACCACGGCGCCGAGTAGTTTTTGTCCAAGGTTGCGTGGTACGCCAACGCCGTGTATGGGGTATTTTTGCGATCAGCTCTCGGATATGCAGACGTTTGAGCAATCGGCTGATACGTGCCGATATCCGGCGTCTAAGCCGGGGATCTTTGGGATCGTTACCGAAGTCGTGTCGGATATCCTGGTTGCGGAATCCATGGAGCAGATGGTCACCAGCCAGAACGGCTTCAAAAAGCCGCACATCGTGGCTGGAAGCCGGATTGAAACCGGCATAACTTCTTTGAGCGACTACTTTTCGCTCGGCGAGCCGTTCTACTTGTTTTTAGGACGGCGCGGGGTCGTCGACGACCGAGATGGCTTGGAGATACCGTATGGCAAATGAAAACAATGATTCAAAGAGGATCGGCTAAGCCCCTTTTGTCGAGCCTGAGCGAAGGTCCTTTTTGGTTGCGACTACGCCGCGTTGGGAAGTGGCTAGTGCTTCGTCAAGGCTAATATTTAGGATTGCCGGGCTGATAGTCGTTGTTTGCTCCGCAAACAAAACGTTTTGTTCGCGGAGCGAACAACGACTTTCTTATCAGCAAGCACGGTATCCGTGAATCCTAAATTCAAGGTTTGACAAAGCACTAGCCCAAGAGCCAGGCTATTCATTCAAATAAATCGTTCTGACCCCCTTCCACGGGCTCGCCAGCCGAGACTTTCACGGTCGGGACGCTGGCAGGGAAATAGCTGTCGAAGAAGGTGGGCAGCGTCCCCGGGAACATGGCGACCCGGACGGCGCCCCATGTCGCCTGGTCGCCCGTCGCGTAGAAGAGATATGTGGATCCTTCGAACTCGAAAAGATCCACGTCGGAGTTGTTGATACCCTCGCCCGGCCCCGCCTCGAGGATCGGGTTGCGCGGGCTGAGTTCCCAGGCGGCCAAATCGCGCGACCGCGCCATGAACGATACCCAGCCCGTCTTGCCGGGAGGCGCTGCGTGGAGATAGATCGCGTAGTAGTAGGGCGCCACATACCTGAGTGCCGGGCATGCGCTATACTCGTTTCCCGTCCCCTGGAAGACAAGCCCCGGGATCTTTTCCCACCGCACGAGGTCCGCGGATCGTGCGAACTTGAAACAGAACTCGACCGGCAGGTTCGACTCGTAGGCCATCACATAACCCGTCCCGTCCCGGCAAACCGAGCAGTTGAAGAGGTGCTCGTCGCCGGCGCGCTCGATGGCGATCTCCCGTTCCCAGGTCAGCAAATCCTTCGAGCTGAACCGATAGAGGCTCTGGAACCAGTCGTGGTTCGTTCCCTCGCTCGCGAAGACGTGGAGCGTCTGGCCGTCCACGAAGGCGCTGGCGAAGGAGTGCCCCTGGCCGAAGCGCGCGACCTGGTCGCCCGTGGCCAGATCCTTGATCAAAAGATACATGCTTGCCGTGTAGCCGTCGGTCTTGTTCTTCGTGTCGTCACGATCGTTGTAGACCAAAAGCGGCCGGCCGTTGAAGACAACGGGCGTGTTCTCCATCGCAGGGCCGAAGGTGACGGGCAGCTTGACGAGGCGCGGAGGTGCAACCATGGCGGCCGGGCCGGGGTTCGCGACAGGTGGCGCCAGGGCGGCGAAGAGATCAGCCGGCCACTGGGCCGTCCTGACGAAACCATCGGGCACCGCCTGGCGGTACTGCACGTAGGCGCTCACCGTGCCCTTTGTCGAGTATCCGAACTGCTCCCCCGAGCGCGAGCCGAAAGGCCGGTATCCCATCATCTGGCAGTCCTCCAGATCGATGTGCACGTACTTCGCATCGAGGTCCGTGTAAAGGATCCCCGTCGACGGGGTACCGTGCGGTTGTGAGAAGTTGAGGACCAGGAGGCGGCACCTCTTGAATAGAATCCGGCTGAAACCGATGAATCCCGGATACCCCACGTGCAGCGCGTTGTCCGGTCCGACGATGGTACAGTCGTCGAAGATGACGCCCGGCGTCTCCGGCAGGGATTCCTCATGGGATCGCACATAGACGCCGCCCGCATCGCCCCAGACGTCCAGGCAGGCGAAATAGGATCGGCTGAAGAGGACGGGCTCACCCGGCCGCAGCGTCTGGCCGATGGCCGCGGCGCCCGAGAAGCGGCCGATCCCTACACACTCGTCGACGATTGCCGAGAACGGGGCCCCCACCTGGGTCGTCAAGTCCCACCCCATGCCCCCCTCGGCGCCGGTGGCGTAGAGCCGCCGGAAGATCCAGCGGTCCCAGCAGATTGCCGAGAAGGTCGGATCAGACCGCCACGGTCCCCACCAATCCACCGACTTGAGGCCCGTCTCGGGGCCCTTCGCGCCTTCGACAACGAATCCTGGATTCGATCCGATGCCGCCCGGCTCCATGGTCTCGCGCTGCCGGACAGCCGTGTCGGGGACGCCGGCATCGATGATCACCCAGCCTGTCGCGCCCGAGCCCAGACGACCGTCGAAGTCGCCGAGCAGGAGGTTATAGGACCCGGCGGCCCCTTTTTGGCCCGTCCACAGATTCGCCTCGACGTAGGTGTCGGGCCGCACGATGACCCGGTGGCCGCCCCGGTCATCGGGCACGGCGAGCAGTGCTGCCTGAATCGTGTGGAAAGCCCGCTCCCAAGTCGTCCCATCCGAATTGTCGCCGCGCTTCGAGACGTAGAACGTCGCGCCGCGGTGACCCGTGTAATCGGCGGCGCCGGGATCGTAAGGATGGGCCAGGACCACCGAGCCGCCACAGACAATCCACGTGGCGGCGACCAGAAGGATGGGAAATCCGATGCGATACGCCATGGCACACCTCGTGCGTAGAGTCCGGCATGCCACTAAAGAGGATGGACCATGCCAGAGTGTGATAAAGTCTTAGCGTGTAACATGCGCGCACGGTGCGCGCGAGTTAGTACGTCATTTCAAGAATATCTTTGGTCCTTTAGTTCCTTTAGGTTCTTTTTAGTTGCGGCCATCGGCCGCGTTCGGTTAGTTGGCTCCAACGGCCGCTGCGTAGGACAGCCTACTCAATCCCGAACATCGGATCTTGTGGTCCTTTGCGCCAGCCGGCGGTCTTCCAGCGGCCGTGGGTGAAATCAGGAATCTCGACGCCCGCGCCCTTCCGGTCGATCGATATCTGCGAGCAGTGATTGATGGCGTTGTAGGCGGCACAGTCGTAGCAGTCGACCCACGGCGCGTGGTTGTCGGTGATCATTTGGACCAGCTCGCGGAGGCAGAAATAGTCCATGCCGCCATGTCCGCCCACCTTCGTGGCATTCTCGCCGCCCTCGATCCACCAGGGGTGGCGGTACTTCTTCATGTAGTTTTCGATAGGCTGCCACGTGTGCAGCGGACCGTCGCCGCGGATATAGCAGCCGTAACGGTCGTCGAGACAGCCTTGCGTTCCTTGCAGGAGATAATAGCGCGAATACGGCCGCGTGGCCGTGAGGGCGTAGTCGAGCCGAATCATGCGGCCTTGGACGGTTCGGATCAGCGTCGTGAGGAAGTCGCCGGTTTGAACGGCAAATCTGGCCGGCGGGCTGTCGGCCCCGTATTGCTCAACGAGTTGCCCGTGTAACTCGCGAGGATCGCTCATCATTGCCGTGCAGTAGTCGAAACGGTCCCCTTCGTTAATGTCCATCCATTTCGCCACCGAGGCCAGGCCGTGCGGGCCGTACGAACTGCCGTGGCCTTCGGTCATCAGTCGGGTCCGCCAGGTCTGCTTTCCATCCGGTGTGACGAAATAAGTCTGGTTCTTGTCATCGTCTTTCAAGTCGTGGATGTAGCTGCATTCGGCGTAGTACGGCTCGCCAAAGATGCCTCGCTTCACCATGCCGAGAACCATCAGGTTGAGATCGTCATAGCAGCACTGTTCGAGCAGCATGTAGTTCTTTCCCGATCGCTCCTTTTCCTCGACGATTGCCCAGCAGTCATCAAGCGTGTATGCGCCGGTCACTTCCGCAGCTGCGTGTTTTCCGGCTTTCATGACATCGCACGAAATCGGGGCCAGCTTCTGCACTCCGGTGGCCACGACCACGGCATCGAGATCATCGCGCTGGAGCATGCTTCGATACTCGTACTCGCCCTGACAATAGCCGACCGGCGCCGGCCGGCTGGTCCTTTGAACGATGTCGATGCCCGCTTGAACGCGATCTGGTATCAGGTCGCAGACGGCCGGAATCTGCACGTTCGGGAAATGCACGACGAGGCAGTCGAGCAGCCATCGGCCCCGCCCGCCCAGGCCGACAAATCCAATTCTGGCGATTTCGCTGGCATGGTCGCCGGTCGCCGACCTCACGGCATTGCCGCTGATCGCCGCGCCGGCAAGCAGGCCGGTCGCCCCAATGCGCAGACAATCGCGTCGATCGATCCGTTCGCTCATCGTGCCCCTCTCCTCGTGCCCAAAAGGCAGCAGTGACCAGGCCTGACTTTTCCGATGTTCGGTACGAACGCCGTACCGGGCCGAGCCTCTTCCATGGCGACCATTGTACTACCGGCGGCAGGGCCGCGGAACATGCTTGACGATCGAACAGGCGTGGCTCTAGTATGCGAGGGGTTCGCACAGAGAGCCGGAAGGGATCGCCGCTTGCTTGATTATTTCGGCCGAGACGGCGGCGCTGAGCATGGAGAACCAGTTGGAGCCGCCTTTTTTTGAAGCCGGGGCTAAGAGTGAGAGTCGCTACACTGACCTGCTGTATGCTGATCGGATTGTGTCCGTTGGTCATCGTGGCGGGCGATTGGCCTGCCGACCAGATCATCGGACTCTGTTATCGGGATGGGTCAAAAGATCTCGTGCTTGAGGAGATTTTCCGGGATGAAGGAATCCCGTATGCCAGGATCCACGATCTTCGCAAATTGAGCAAGTCCGGTTTGAAAGGCCTTATTCTCGGCGAGGGTTTTAATAATTCGGCGGACGAAATCGAAAGTTACGTCGAAAAAGGTGGGGTTGTTTTGTCGCTGAAGCCCGCCGGCCGACTGGCCGAGTCACTCGGCCTGAAAAACGTCGGAGTTCAGCAGGACGGCTGCTTGACCGTTGGAGGAGCCGCTGCCTCGTTGATCTCGTATCAGGGGCGGCTGCAGCTTTTCGGCGAAGCGAATCAAATCGAAGGCGGGGAGAATCTGGCGGCGCTCGGCTCGGATGAAAAGTTCGCCGGACTCGCTCGCGTGAAACGCGGCGACGGCACGGCGCTGGCCGTGGCTTTCGACCTGCCGACGACCATGCTGACGATCCTCCAACCGAAGTCGGAGGAAGTCGGTGCGGCCAGCGACGCCACCAACGTTCAATATGATTTAGGCGAAGTGCCGCAGGTGGACCTCTTGCGCCGACTGATCGTAGGGGCGTTTCTTGAATCGCTCGATGTGCCGATTGCGAGAAAATGGTATTTTCCTTCGCGGTATATGGCCATGTTGATCCCGTCGGGCGATCAGGACTGGGCCACCTTCGAACAGATGAAGAAAGTGGTTTCCGATGTCGGCGGGGCAGTTGCCGGCGTGCGGCCGCATTGCTGCCGTTGGGAAACTTGCGCGCACTTGCCCGCATGGTCGGAGAAGATCGGGCTGCAATACGAATCGATTCTGGGGCTCAAGCTTTGGGACACGAAGCCGGTGAAGGTCGGTTATTGGGTCGGGACGGGGTTGCCGTACCACGTGATCGATGAGCAGAACCATCGAAGGTTGGACTTCCTAGAAATTCCTCTCTATGGAATCGACAACCTCGACTTCTGGAACCCGGACGGATCGACATTGACCTATAAGGAAGGCGGCAAACCGTTAAAGCTCGCCGGGCTCGGCCTCGACGAAGAGGAATCGTTCCAGCTGAGCAAGCGGATGATCGATCTGGCCATGGAAAAATACCACACGGTCTACAGTTATTGCTGGCACCCGCACTACCTGGCGGCAAGAAAACTCAAACAGCCGATCAACACGACCGATGCCCACTTCCGAAAGACGATCAACTACGCGAAGAGCCGCGGCATGGGCTTGATCGGAACGAACGCCATGAACGATTTTTGGCGAGCCCGGGAAAACGTGTCCATGACCGACATCGCCTGGAATCCCCGCTCGGCAACCCTTCGATACAAGGTCGCCGGTGCGTCGAAGCTGAATGGTCTTACGATGGTTGCCCCGCGATGGTATCGGGGCAAGGAGGCGAAGGTTTGGGTAAATTCCGAACGTCGCGAACATGCGGCCGCCAGTATTTTCGGCGGCCAGTACGCGATGTGGACGGTCGATGTGTGCGGCGAACCTCTCTCAATCGCTATTCGATATGAGAGATAAAGGGGTCATGAGAGATAAAGGAATCAGAACGGTTCTCTTCCGTCCAATAAATCGTTCTGACCCCATTCTGGTGGATGATATTCTTCGTAGACGCTCCGCAGGCCGACTGGTTCGATTTTCACTTCGGCAAGTGGAAGTGCGGCAAGCCAACCTAGAAGATGGGATAGTTCGCCCGCCGTGTCCATGGTAACTTGGCGGTCGGAATGCCGGATCGTGATTTGTTTGGTCAATGATTCTGGCGGATCGGACATTGGGCCAGTGAGGTTAGCACGGATCCGGTGCTGCCGACGGAGTTCGGCCATCTTTTGGGTATGGACATGCGATCCATGCCGTAAGATCGCCACGCGATCGCAGACGGCTTCCACTTCCGAGAGGACATGGGACGAGAAGAGGACGGTACGGCCCTCGTCTTTCGCTTCATGGATCAGAGCCAACACCTCGGTTCGAATGTTTGGATCGAGGTTGGATGTCGGCTCGTCTAAAATCAATAGGGGCGTATCCGCGGAGAAGACGACGGCCAGCGCCAATTTCTGCCGCATCCCGGTCGACATATTTCCGACCTTCCGCGACGTGTCGAGCTGGAGCCGTTTGGTGATCTGCTCCAGCCGGTATCCATTCATTTGCTGTCGGAGCCGGGCGAAAAATTCGAGCAGGTTGCGGCCGCGCATTCGGCGGAAGAGGCGGACATCACCGGGGAGATAGCTGGCACGCTGGCGAACGCGAAGCGATTCGCTCGCGCAATCAAGAGTATCGATGGTCGCCTTTCCAGATGTGGGTTTCAGAAAACCGAGCAAGATCCGCAGGAGTGTTGTCTTGCCGGATCCGTTGGGCCCGAGAAGCCCAAACACCTCGCCCTGCTCGGCGCCGAAGGTACAACCATCCAAGGCCTTGATTTGGCCATAGTACTTGGTCAGCGATTCCGTAGTGATGTACAAGGCCAGGCCTGCAACTAGAAACCTAAATATGAAACTTTGGGGTCGTCAAGTATCGTGACTCATTCGTGCTTGATCGTGGCGATTCCATTGAATTCCTTAAACACACAAGGGATGGTCCTAAACTTCAAATCAAGCATGCATTATTATACGGTTGGATTTTCAAGATCTCAAACGGATCTTTGGAACGGACCCGATGATCCAAATGCTGTGAAAACGTTCATGCCGTTATGCTTTCCATGAGTGATTCTGCCGGCGCGGCCAGTTCCGAGGTTGATCTGCAGTGGGGCCTCTTTGCCTGCTGGTGGAGAGGAACCTTTGCGATGGCGGTTCCAGGTAGCCTGATGATGTTTGCTGCCCTGCCGCCGGCCGCGCTCGGATGGCTCGCATGGATCGCACCGGTACCGTGGCTTCTACTCATTCGCCGGCCTCGGTTTACCGGGCGGTGGCCGTACTTGAAACTTTGGCTTTCGGGTTTTCTCTTCTGGTTTCTCGCGCTCCATTGGCTACGATTGCCACACCCAGCGACATCGATTGGATGGGTCGCCGTCGCATGTTACTTGGGGCTCTATGTGCCAGCGTTTGTGGCATTGGGCCGGCAGGCTGTCCATCGGCTCGGTCTGCCCTTCGTGATCATCGCACCGATGATTTGGACAGGTCTGGAATTGGCCCGGGCTCATCTATTGAGCGGTTTCCTGATGGCGTCACTCGCGCATACCCAGGTTCATTTTATCTCATTGATTCAGATCAGCGATCTGGCGGGCGAATACGCTGTCGGGTTTCTTGTGATGCTTGTGGCGTCGGCAATAGCGGATATGGTCGCACGAAAGATCATGCCACCGGAAAAGGAATTGGATGGTTCCAAATCAAGGGGGCAAGAATTTGCATTTTGGAAAGAATGTTTCAAGCATGGATTTGCACCAGCCGTTGCAGTGATTGCTTTACTCGTTTCCATCGGGTACGGCAGGTGGCGCCTGGGTGAAAGCATCACCGCAACTGGTCCGCGGGTGGCGTTGATCCAGGGCAATTCGCTGGCGACCTGGAAGCAAGACGCGAAGAAGGCCGATCGGATCATGCGCGAGTACTGGCTCCTTTCGATGCGTGCGGTCTCGGCTGCCAACCGCGTGGGTGGCGGCCGGCCTCTGGACCTGGTTGTGTGGCCGGAGACAATGTTTCGCGCGGGTCTTTTGGAATACACCCAAGCTTATGCCGATTCCCCTTACGCTGCGGCATGGGAAGGGAGTCTTTCGGAACGGGCTGCTGTCGGTCCCGAGTCCATTGCGAACCTTGTCAAGACGATCCGCACGCCGGTTTTACTTGGTATCGACACCCTCCAACTGGATGTCAGCTCCGATGGAATGGAAATTCAACAGAGCACGAATTCCGCGGTGTTGGCGGATCGGTCGGGGGTGATCATGGGTTGTTATGATAAAGTCCATCTGGTCATGTTCGGTGAATATATCCCGTTCGCCAACCAGATCCCAATCCTTTCCAGACTGACGCCGGTGACCCTTGCCGTAACGCCCGGTGACGGGCCGGTCGGGTTTGAATCTGAGGGCATCCTGTACGCGCCGAACATTTGCTACGAGTCGGTCCTGCCTCATTTTATCCGGAGGCAAGTTGCCATCCTTTCTGCGCGTGGCCAGCGCCCCGATGTCTTGGTCAACTTGACGAATGACGCGTGGTATTGGGGATCGAGTGAGCTCGATATGCATCTGGCATGTGATGTCTTCCGGTCGGTTGAAACGAGGACACCGATGGTTGTTGCCGCCAATGGTGGTTTGTCGGCGCACATCGATTCTTGCGGCCGGATTGTCGAGCAGAGTCCACGGCAAGTGGCCGATGTCATCCTGGCGGATATCGCCCTCGATCGGCGGGTGAGCCTCTACGCCCAATGGGGGGACTGGTTTGCCTGGGGATGCCTTGTGGCAACTGGGATCGTGGCCATTCTTGGGATAGGCCGTTATGGAAATCTCAGGAGGGCGTAATGTTTCTTGCCAGTTCGTAGGACGATCACTGTTTCGCTGGCGAAGTCAGCGGTTGTCAGTTGCCTTTCAATATCCACAATTCGGCGGTTATTGAGATAAGCCCCGCCCTGCCCTACGGTTCGCCGGGCCTCACTTTTACTCTTGGCAAGGCCCGATTCGCACAAGGCGTCGAGGATATTCAGCCCATTTCCCGCCAATCGAGACCGTGGCAACTCCGTGTTCGGGACATCGGCGAAGATGGCCAATAGTTGCCGGTCGTCCAGATCATGAACTTCCGCGCCGAAGAGGACTTCCGTTGCCCGCTGGGCGGTCGCGAGTCCGGCGCGGCCGTGGACGCAGCGGGTCATTTCTTCGGCCAGACGGCGTTGGCTATCGCGGCGCTCTGGATTTTCGGCCCGGGCCGTATCGAGGGCTTCGATTTCGGCCTGGGGCAATTCGGTAAGCATCCTGAGACATCTTGAGGCATCCAAATCGTCGAGGTTGATCCAGTACTGGTAAAAGGCATAGGGGCTGGTGCGTTCGGCCGAGAGCCAGACGGCCCCCGCTTCGGTCTTCCCCATTTTCGTGCCGTCTTCTTTGGTCAAAAGAGGCCAGGTCATGCCGAAGAGCTGGGTACCTCGCATCCGCCGCGCAAGATCAATGCCGGCCGTGATATTCCCCCACTGGTCACTCCCTCCGACCTGCAATTCACAACCGTATTCTTGGTTGAGATAAACAAAATCGTAGGCCTGCAGCAGCATGTAGCTAAATTCCGTGTAGCTCAGGCCAACATCCCCCCGTCCGAGCCGGTTCTTGACCGATTCCTTCGCCAGCATGACATTGACCGGAAAATTTTTTCCAATGTCGCGTAAGAATTCGATGTAGCCATAGCGGCCGATCCAATCGTTGTTGTTGAGGACCAATGCGTCGCGATCGCCGGAATCCAAGTCGAGGAGCCGTTCCATCTGGCGGGAAATGCTTGTGATGTTTCGTGCGATCGTCTCTGGATCGAGCAAGTTCCGCTCGTCGTTCTTCCCACTGGGATCGCCAATCATGCCCGTCGCGCCGCCAATCAGGGCAATCGGCCGGTGCCCTTCCATTTGCAATCGGCGCAGCATCAAGACCCCGAGGAGATGGCCGATATGGAGACTATCACCGGTTGGATCGAAACCGGCATAGACAGTACGCGGCTTTGCGGAGAGCCAGTTGGCCAGGTTCTCGTCATCGGTTGTCTGGTGGACCAGGCCGCGCCAGCGGAGATCGTCAAGGAAAGGCATGAGATTGGAGGTTTTGAGTCAAGATATTCCATGGGCGCGGAGTGCGTGGTTCCGTTCAGCGCCACAGATCATTATCAGCGAACGGGTGCATTGGTCCGTCCAGCTTCGGTTTGGGAAGTACCTGGAGGGCTTGGGTCGCGAGCCTCAAGTCGTCCTTCGTGGTAATTTTGACATTCAGTGACGAACCGGTCACAACATGGACAGGATGCCCCAGCCGTTCGACGAGCAAGGCATCGTCCGTGACCGGTTCCTTGCCGCGGTTCGCGTATGCTTTCAGGAGCAGTTCACGGCGGAAGACCTGGGGTGTCTGGATTTGCCAGAGCCCTTCCCGAGTGATCGTTTCGGCAACGCAGTGGTTTGCATCGATTCGTTTCAGCGTGTCGGAGACGGGTATCGCAAGGATGGCGGCATCATGTTGCACGGCGGCCGCAAAGACGCGGTCGATCCACAGTGTGGCGATACAAGGCCGTGCGGCATCGTGGACCGCGATGAAATCGATATCGTCCTTAACGCGAGTCAGCGCTGCGGCCACCGAATCGGCCCGTTCCTTGCCCCCCTCGCAGATCTCGACGCCCAGGATGGCGACATTTGCTCCAAATCGCCGGTAGAAATCTTCACGATCTTCCGGGGCAATGACGACCAGGACCTGCCGGCAATCGTTACGGCCCAGGAATTTCTCGGCGGCATGCATCCAAACCGCCCGCCCGGCCAGATCGATGAATGGTTTCTTATAATGCGGATCCCGAAACCGTTGGCTTTTCCCAGCCGCGGGCAGGATCACGGCAAATGATGGCATCGTGATAGATCCTTCTACTGACAGGAATCACATGGGCGCCCCGATGGCCGGGGTCTTTTTCGACGCAAACCTCTCACACTGGGCTAAGCGCCTATCCTAAAACCAATCCCTCTCGCCCCACTTGCGGGGAGAGTCATCGGAGGTGCCGGTTTTTTGGATAAGCTCTAAGCCGGGGACTCGTCAATCGGAATCCCCCTCGTTTTTTTCCTTGGGATCGTCCGTCGTATCGGCACCGGGTGCAGCCTCTTCTTTTTCTTCCTCCGGTGGCGACGGATCTCCGAGCAGTTCCTTAAGTTGGTTTCCAAGTGCGGTTCCGCGGGCGGAGAGCGAGACGACCTTGCCGTCCTGGCCAACTAGGATGGTTGCCGGAATCGCTTGGATACCGTAATGGACGGCCATCGGATGTTTCCATCCAGTGGCCTCCTCGACGTCACTGAACAAAATGGCCCAGGGGATTTGATTGGTTTCGACATACTTTTTGACTTTCTCAATGTCTTCATCAAGGCTAATTCCAACGATGTCAAATCCCTTCGCATGGTAATTTTTATAAGCTTCCTTCACGTTCGGCATTTCCCGAATGCAGGGGCTGCACCAGGTCGCCCAGAAGTCGACCAGAACCACCTTGCCCTTATAGGCGGACCAGTCGAACTCCTTGCCATCCAGGAGGAAGCCTTCAATGGGCATCTCGTTACCGGGTAATTGGAGTCGCCGCACGATCCCATCAAAACTCTGGGCCTCTTCGGCGAGCTGTTTGTTGTCGCTTTTTAAAAAGATGGGCTGGACCGCCAAGTACAATTTTACAGCATCTTCCGGGCTTCCCATGTATTCGATCTGCCTGCCAATCCCGTTGATCCAATACAGATGCGCTCTTCCGATTTCGGTTTCGTTCAGATAACCAACCAACTTTTCGAGGCACGCCTCTTTATGACTGGGATCCATGGCTGACCATTCCGCAAATTCCTCGGTTAGGAAGAACTGTTTTGCCGAGTCGACAAGCTGCTTATCCTTACTTTTCATAAAGATTGGTTGAACTGCCAGGCATAATTTTTTAACGGCGGCCAAATCTTGAGAAGGTTTGATTTGACGACTGATATTACTAACCAGCTGCAGGTGTGCCTTTTCGATTTCCACCTCGCTCAGGTATCCCATCAGCCGTTCGAGGAATGCATCTTTTTCGCTCGCGTCCAGTGCGGACCATTCCCGGGCCTCTTCTATGAAAACCAAACGCTTCGCGAAGGCTACGACGAGCGGTCGTTGGTCCCCCTTGAGTGACTCAACAAACTCTTTCCGCTTTTTAGCAACATCTGGAATCGCATTAAAATTCTCGGCCAGATTGAACATCCCGATTTTGACGTCGATCGCCATGGTCAATTGTTCGTCGGTGGCTTCACCGGCAAGGATTTTGTCCGCTGCTTCGATGGATGCGGTCGTGAGCTTTAGGACATGTTCCTGAATTCCCTGACGCGTACGGTCTTTGGGTGCCAGCCGTTGGATTTTCCTAATGAAGGCCAATAACTCGTCCGCCGTGGCATCCTCGGGGACCGCAAACGGATCCGGTTCCGCCTTCGCTACTTCTGCGGATTCCTCCGTGGCTGGTTCCGCGGCCGGTTCTTCCGAATGGGTGCTGGCGGAAATGGTGGATACGTTGACTACCAATCCGAAGAGGAGGCAGCCAAAGAAAATCGAGCGGTTGAGCCACCAAAAACAGAGTTTCATAATGTGTATCCTTCTTGTGATTGACTCGGCATCAGGGGTTCG